>CAYWUD010000013.1:0-19222 GCA_964461355.1 uncultured Pseudomonadales bacterium
TGCAGCTCGGCCGCGCGGCTGTAAAAGTCACGGGCGGCGATCTGTACCGGCGCCGAAACATTGAAGATCTCACCCCAGCACTGCTTGGCGATCACAGCAATGATCACGGCGATGCAGTCATCCTGGTGGATCATGTTCACCGGGTTATCACCACCCTTGATCTCACGCCCTGCAAAGTAGTAACCGACCGGGCGGCCCGCACCGATAATGCCGGACAGGCGCAGTACCGTGGTCTTGAGGGTCGGATGCTCGGAGAAGTGTTTTTCGGCATCGAGCCAGACGATATCGCTGACCGGACCGGAAACCGCGGCGGCATCCGCTTCGACCACCTCGCCATTCGGAGAGGGGTAGACAAAGGTGGCGCTGACAAACACCACCTTCTCTACGCCCGCTTTCGCCGCTTCAGCGGCCAGATGGGCCAGACGTGCCTGATACAGGGCATTGTCACAGCCTGACGGCGGCATGTTGACGATCAGCAGGTCCACCGCCAGCAGTGCCGCCAGATCACCGACCGGCTCCACGCCCTCGCGGTACTCAAGCTGAACCGGGGTAATACCCGCCGCTTTGATTGTTGCCAGTTTCTCTTCGCTGCGGGTGGAACCGACCACCTCGAAACCGGCCTGGGCCAGCTGCTGTCCCAGGGGCAGCCCCAGGGTGCCGCAGCCGATAATACTGATGCGTTGAACCATCGCCTTCTCTCTTGAGTCGCAAGCCTGAATAAAAAAGGAGCATCCCTGCTCCAAGCCCTGAATCGTTAGAACCACGCCCGCGTCTACCACCGGCCGAGGTTCCTGTCCCTACATCGCTGCCGCCTGCCTAAAACGCGTGAGCCCTTCAAAGGCTTCGAGCTGCTCGGCGATAAAGCTCTTGTCCGGGTTGCGGCGGATATACACCTTGAACAGCGGCTTGCCCTGGTGACCGAAGAACTGGATAGAACGGGTCTCGACACCGTGGAAGGGCTTGCGTACCAGGGCGATGGCGGACACACCGTCGACCTTGATGTGGCCACCCAGCGGAGTGCGACGGTCGCCCAGGTTGTAGTAACCGTGCTTGTTCACACCACGCGGGAACGGCCCCTTGATCTCGAAGATGGTGCCTTCAACATCGATCACGGTGAGGATGTCGCCCCAGGTTTTCAGCGCTTCCAGAATACTCAGGTACTGCTCGGCATCGAGCAGGGTAACCATCTCGGCCGGCAGGTGTTCCACCACCTGCTGCTCCGTGAGCGCCAGCGTGGCGGCGATCACCGCCGGCAGCTGCATGGCGTCACGTTCGATCTCGGCGGCCACCGCCTGCTTGATCGCTTCAGTGTTCATCATTAGCTCCTTCACATCGTACTACTGCGCGTGCCACCCGCCGCTCAGGGCTGGTTGGCGCTGTCATTCATCGGGTCAGCCGTGACCACAGGTCATCCCTCTGGGGCGGGCGCCGCGACCGGGGGATGATCTGCAGGAATACCGGTGGGATGTACGCCGGTTTTCGGAATGCCAGCAGGATGTCCACCCGTTTTCGGGATACCCGCGGGGTGACCACCTCCCCTGGATTCAACGCCAAAGCCCGCCTGCAGGAACTGCTGCATCCCCTGGCTCATATTCACGTTCCAGAACTGACCGGCCAGAGTCAGGTCGAGGAAGTGGCCCCGGCGCTCGGCCAGACCACGATCGCACCAGGCGTCGAACAGCGGTGCGCAGTGCTCGGCCCAGTTGAAATCAGAAGAGACGAAACCGGTCGCTTTCTGCATCGCCTTCAGATCCAGCCAGCCCAGATCAAAGCCCTTGCCCGCCACGTTGAACAGCGGTTGCAGCGGGGTCGGTGCGGTCATCATCAGCATCGGCTTCTGGCCTGCATCGATCGCATCGAAATAGGGCTCCAGCGAACGCTGCAGCATGGTGCTGTGTCCGGCGATGTTGCCGCCGGCACCGGAACCGAAGGGAATCACCTCGGCACCGGCCTTCACCAGATGGTTGTAGCGGTTACGTTCACGGCCGTTGCGGGTCCAGTGACTGACGCTCAGGCGCTGGAAGTGCGCCGCCTGCATCTTTTCGATACCGGCCTTGAACAGGTCAGCCTTGAAGGCAGTGGTCGCAACGGGAGGCATCTTGCCCTCTTCCACCTGCTTGGCCAGACGGGTGCTGCCCATCATGATCAGCTGGTACAGATCGACACCGGTGACCGGACTGTTGATCAGGGTGTCCAGATCATCGAGCCAGGTTTCCATGGTCTGGTGCGGCAGGCCGAAGATCAGGTCAACGACCACCACCGCCTGGTTGTAATCGGTCAGCTCAAGCAGTTGCGCCAGCATCTGTTCGCGACTGTCGATCCGACTCAGGCCCCGGCGGATCTTGCTGTTAAAACTCTGCACCCCCATCGAGAAACGGTTGAAACCCGCTTCATAACAGGCATCCATCCGCTCGGAATCAAAGCCGTGGAAGCGTGATTCAAAGGTGATCTCGCAATCATTCGACAGCGGCAGGTAATCGGCAAACGCCTTGCCGAGGCGCACGATCTGCTCGGGACTGAGCTCGGTCGGGGTACCGCCACCGAAATAGAGCGCCTGAATCGGTTTCTGCTGCAGGCGGCCACCGGCGGTGCTGAGCTGGATCTCGCGCATCAGCGCATCGACATACAGGTCGATCCGCTCTTTTTTACTGGTGTTCTGGAAAAAGCCGCAGTAATTGCACTTGGTCGAACAGAACGGAATGTGGACATAGGCCAGACGCTGGGCCGGACCCAGCTCGGCCACCGGCGCCCTGCTCAGGCGATCCCAGTGATCCTGCCAGCGATCGGCGGGCAGGGGGCGGCTGGCACGGCCTGCGTGGGCCGAGGTCTTGCCGACAAAGGCCTGCCGCAGCGGGTCCGGGCTGTTGCAACCGGTCATCGCCTCGGTCAGCTCAGGCGCGCGAAAGCGCGCCATCAGCTGATCCAGTCCATGCGCCGGGACAGGGGTCGGATGGGCCATGTTCAGATCTCCCAGGTCGCGCTGACGCTGAAGTTACGACCCGGCTGGCTGAATCGGTCAAGACCATCGAAATCGGTCGCTTTGCCATCGATGTCATCCCAGAGCCAGTACTCCCTGTCGGTGATGTTGAACACACCGGCGCGCAGGGTCAGGTTTCTGGCCGGCTTGTAGTAAGCGGTCAGATCCACCAGGCCGTAACCGGACGGGTTGAACTGCTCTTCGCCGTTTTCGCTCTTCACATCGGAGCCGCTTTTGCCCTTCACCAGGGTCCAGCTCAGCTCGGAGCCCCAGGTCTCGGACGGATCGTCGTAGCCCAGACCCAGTACCGCAGTCAGCGGCGCGACCGAGTTCAGCGGTTCGGTCTTGCCACCGGATTGCTTGCCTTCGCCATCGGCAAAGGCCAGGGAGGCGCGGGCGGTGGTGCCTGCCGGCGCGCCGAGCGCGTCATCCAGCCACAGCTGACCACGGACCTCGGCACCCTTGATGGTCGCCTCGGAGATGTTCTGGTACTGGCTCACGCCCTGGGGGTACATCGGGTCGGAGGCCAGAGCGACGTTCTCGATAAAGTTGTCGTAGCGGTTATAAAAACCGGTCACTTCAAAGCTGCCCAGAGGGTTGCTGCCGCGCAGACCCAGCTCGAAGGAATCGCTCTCTTCGGGCTTCAGATTCGGATTGGCCCGCTGGGCGTACTGCCCCGGCTTGTCCAGGGTGAAGTAGGTTTCGTACAGGCCCGGCGCCTTGTAGCCCTGGCTGAACTGAGCAAACACGGAGAGCTCATCGGTCAGGTCATACACGGTACCGAGTCGGGCGGTCACTTTATCGCCCGTCTTATCGTCCTGCTTAGAGCTGTAACCGGCATTAGTGTCGGGTTCGTACTTGAAGTGGTCGTAACGCACGCCCGGCGTCAGGCTCCAGCGATCGGTCAGCTGCAGGGTATCCTGGGCAAACAGGCCGTAACTGAAGGCATCCACCTCGGGAATATAGTTGTCCTGATCAACCGCGCCGGAATCCAGATCGATATTGGTGTTCTTGTTGCGCGCCTCGATTGAGGAGAGGTTGACGCCGTAGATCAGCTGGTGATCCAGCCCCGCCAGTGCAAACGCCTTGTCGAACTGAGCATCGAATTCGTAGCTCTCTTCGCCGTACTCATAATCTTTCTGACGGTTGGGGTAGGTGATCGAGAAGAACGGCCCCATCGAGAAGGTGTAAGAGGGGATATAGGTGCTCTGCTCGGTCTTGCTGTCCTGCCAGTCCAGCTGCCAGCGGGAGGAGTCAAACAACAGGTTGTTGGCCTGCCACTCGTGGAACACACCGACGCGGGAGCGGGTGACCTTGTCATCACCGGTAGTGCCCTCGGCAAAGTTGGAACGCACGTCGATATCGGTCTGCTGGTTCAGGCGCTCCAGCGTCAGCCCGACACGGTGCGCCTCGTTCAGCTGGTACTGCAGCTTGGCCAGCAGGTTGTCGCTGCTGGCATCGAGCGGATCGGCCTGGCCACGCTCGGGCCCATCGATATTGGCGCCACCGTAGTTTTCACGCTCGCTATGGTCACGACGGGTGTAGAGCAGCAGGCTCTCCAGATCGCCGCTGCGATTAGCCAGGGTGTAGGTGTGGGAGAAGCCTTCATCGACGCTGCTGTACTGCCCCTTGATGGACGCATAGCTGTCATCGCCAGATGCTTCCAGGTAATCGGCCGGGTCCTTGGTGGTGAAGGCCACCAGACCGCCGATGGCATCGCTACCGTACAGGCTGGACGCCGGGCCCTTGACGATCTCGATCCCTTTCATCGCATCCATATCGATCAGGTTGCGCTGGGAACGCAGGTAGGTGAAGCCCGAATCCAGTGACTGCGACTGGTTCACGCCATCGACCATGATCTTGACGCGGTTGCCGTTCATGCCGCGGATATTGAAGCCGCGAAAACCGGAGCGGCCATCGGCGCTGACATTCACCCCCGGCTCGTAACGCACGGCATCCTGAATATTGCCGGCCAGCTGCTGCTCGAGGGTTTCGCGATCAATCACGGACAGGCTGGCGGCGACATCACCGACCGACTGCTCACTCCGGGTGGCGCTGACGGACACCTGATCAAGCAGGGTGACGCGGGGGGCACTTTCGGCATACACGCCGGTTGTCACCAGCATGATGGCGCTGGCCAACAGGCTTCGTTGGAACGGCATTGGACTACTCCCAAGAAGAGCCGCCACCGGAGGTCGGGCGCGGCAAAAACAACAGTTCTTCGTACCCTGGCGGCAGACGATGTCCACCGGCCCAGGCACGACCGCAAGCAATGGTTGCGCACTATACCAACGCCATTCTAAATGTAAATCGTTTTCATTTAGGTTATTGATTGGCGCTGCGCGCTGTTTTACCATGCGCAGCCATCGACGGCCGGATTGGCTCAGGATCACCACCGGGGGTCTGCTGTTCGCGTCTGTTGGCGACACAATCGTTATGGTTTTGCCCGCACGGCCGTGTCGGGCCAGGGGGAAACAGACGCCATGCTGCGTTGTGCTCTGATGCTGCTGCTCTCGCTGCTGATCCATTGGCAGCTGCTGGCCGAGGCGCCCAGGCCCGCACAGCAGGCCAATACCGGAGGGCTGAAGGCGCCCGCAGGGCTGACCCTGGTCACCATCAGCGCCGCAGCCGCAAAACCGGAACCCAAGCCCGAGAAGAAAATCGAGCCCAAGCCGGAAAAGAACGTAGTGCCGAAGCCGAAGCCGAAGCCGAAGCCGAAGCCGAAGCCGAAGCCGAAAAAGGTTATTCCGCAAACGAGCGAGCAACCGCCCCCGAAAAAGGTCGAGCAGCCCGTTGAAGAGATGGCCGCCAGTGCCCAGAGCACACCCAAACCCAGCCAACAGCCGGGTGTAGCCAGCCAGCCCACGCTGATCAGCGAGCCGCTGTTTCGCCAGCCGCCCAAGCCGCCGCGCTACCCGAAGCAGGCTCGCCGCCGTAATCAGCAGGGCACCGCCGAAGTGATGGCCTGGCTCGATCGCAGCGGTGATGTGGTGCGTACTGAGCTGGTGCGCTCTTCAGGCTTTACCGCACTGGATAACGCGGCGTTGCATGCGGTCTCCGGCTGGCTGTTCCAGCCCCTGCAGGAAGATGGCATCGCTCAGCCGGCGCGGGTACAGGTACCGGTTCGTTTTTATCTGCACTAGGCGGCGCAAAGCCGCGGCTCACTTAACCACCAGCCCTGGAGGCAGGAGAAACTGATGTTGCATACAACCTTGGATCCCGTATTCGTCCTGCTCGATTCGATGGGGCTGATGGCGCTGCCGCTGCTGCTCTGCTCGGTACTGACCCTGACCCTGATTCTTGAGCGTTTTCTTGTGTTCTGCATGCTGCCGAGCGCCAGTCGCCGCAGCATCAACAAGCAGCTGCACCAGCTGCAGGAAGCGCGTGACGGCAACTGCCTGCAGGAGCTCGGCACCCAGCTGCGCTGCTGCCGCGGCACCGGTCCTGGCCTCTGCGGTCTGCTGCGCCACGCGCACCAGCCCAAGGGTCTGCGCGAAGAAGTGGCCGGCCTCTGGCTGCTGGCGCAGAAACGCCGCCTGAACGCCGGCCTGCGCCTCTTGATGGTGCTCGGCGTGCTGACCCCGATGCTGGGCCTGCTCGGTACTGTGCTCGGCATGATCGAGATGTTCCAGGAGGTGGCCAAGGTCGCAGGCCCCGTCACCCCCGCGGTCCTGGCTGCCGGGCTGCAAACGGCGATGCTGACCACCGCCTTTGGCCTCTGCAGTGCGATTCCGGCTCTGGCGGCCACCCACCTCTTCAGTCTCTGGGCCAACCACTACCTGTCACGCCTTGAGTTCGCCATGAATCACGCCAACCTGCTGCTCGAAGGGGTGCAGAGCCATCAGGAACTGCCCGCCGCTGTGGCCAACCCGCCGCGCACCTTTATGCCGCAACCGGCAATGGGGGCCGCGGCATGATCCGCGTTGCCGAGGAGGTCGAAGGCGGCACCCTGCTGCCCGACCTGACACCGCTTCTGGATGTGATCTTTATCATGCTGGTGTTTCTGTTGCTGAGCGCCAACAGCGTGCCACGCGCGCTGCAGCTGGAGCTGCCCGAAGACGCCCACAGCATGGCCGAGCAACAGACGCCACCGAAGACGATGACCGTTTCACTCAGCGAAGAGAACAATGCTCTGCGCTGGGCGCTGGATGCCAAACCGGTTGCCAGCTGGGCCGCACTGACCGCTGCAATCCGCGCCGCCAAGGCGAGCGACCCCGAACGCATGCTGATTATCGAGGCGGAACGAACCACCGACCTGAATGACTTTCTGAAACTGATGACCTGGCTGCAGCAGCAGGGCTATCCCGCCGCCCATATCCTGATGCAGGACGCCGAGTAGATTTGCACCCGGGCGTGGCTACCGCGCCCCCGCCACTAGAGACCGATGCCGATGACTTCACTAACCGCCAGACTGCGCCCACTGGCGCTGGGCGCCCTGTTCTGCCTGCCGCTGCTGACGGCCCCGACCGCTGCCGAGGACGCCGTACAGGCTGCGGCCAACAGCCAACGCATTATCACTGCCGGCGCCGGTCTGACCGAGCTGGTTGCCCAGCTGGGTGCACTGGACCAGCTGGTGGCGGTGGATGTCTCCAGCAGCTGGCCGGCCGAGGTAAAACAGCTGCCGCAGATCGGCTACCACCGCGCCCTGTCGAGCGAGGGGCTGCTGAGCCTTGAGCCGACCCTGATCCTCGGTTCCGACGAGATGGGCCCGCCGCCGATCTTCGGCCAGCTGAAGGAAGCCGGCGTAGCGGTGGTGCGCATGGACTCCGATCCCAGCGAAGCGAGCATGCTGGCGCGCCTGAACCGGGTTGCAGCACTACTCGGCCGTGAAACCGAGGCCAGCAACGTCTGGAACCGCTATCTGGAACAGCGCGACCAGCTGAAAGCCGCCACCGATGCCATCGAGCAGCCGCGCCGCGTGCTGTTTCTGGTCACCCCCGCCGGCAACAGCCCGCTGATCGCCGGTCGCAACACCCCGGCCGACAAGCTGATCCAACTGGCCGGTGCCGAGAATGTCGCCAGCGAGCTGATCGATGGTTACAAACCGCTGTCGGCCGAAGCGATTCTGGCTGCCAACCCGGAGGTTATACTGGTACCCGCATCGATCAGTCGCATGCTCGGTTCGGCGCAGGCGCTGATCCAGAGCCAGCCGGGTCTGGACAGAACCCCGGCCGGGCGTAACCGCGCGATCACCGAGATCGATGGTGGCGTGCTGGTCGCCGGCGTCACCCCGCGTATCATCGAGGTAGCTAAGGCGCTCAACCGCGCCCTCTATCCCTGAACACACTGATCCCGAGCCACAACGCCACGAACCGGTCACTGGAATCCCCGTTTATGCCCAAGCTTCGTTCCGTACGCCTGCTGATGTCGGGTCTGCCCCTGCTGCTGGTGATCATCATGCTGCTGGCGACCGTCAGCGGCCCGATGTCGATCGACCTCTCCGCCACCCTCGCCATCCTGCTCGAGCGTATCGGTCTGCCGCCGATCTGGGAGTACAGCAGCCAGCAGCAGGTGATCATCGAATCGATCCGCCTGCCGCGCATGCTGCTCGGCGTACTGGTCGGTGCCTCGCTGGCGATCTCCGGCGCGGCGCTGCAGGGCCTGTTCCGTAACCCGCTGGCCGATCCCAGCATCATCGGCGTCTCCGCCGGTGCGGCGCTGGGCGCGGCGCTGGCGATTGTCCTCGGCGCTACTGTGCTGAGCGCCTTTACCGAGGTGATGCAGCACTACAGCGTACCGGCACTGGCCTTTGCCGGCGGTTTTGTCGCCACCCAGCTGGTCTACCGCATCGGTACCACCGCCCAGGGCACCTCGGTGGCCACCATGCTGCTGGCGGGGATCGCCATCAGCGCGCTCTCGGGTGCCGGCCTCGGCCTGATGAACTACATCGCCGACGACGCCATGCTGCGCAACCTCACCTTCTGGCAGATGGGCAGCCTGTCCGGCGCCTCCTGGACCACCGTGGGCCTGACCGCAGCCTGTCTGATCCCGCAGATGCTGCTGTTGATGCGCGAACGCAAGGCGCTGAACGCCCTGCTGCTGGGTGAGGCCGAAGCGATGCACCTGGGGATCGAGGTTAACAGGCTCAAGGCCCGCCTGATTCTCTGGACCGCCCTCGGGGTAGGCGTCTGCGTGGCCGCCAGCGGCATGATCGGTTTTGTCGGCCTGGTGGTTCCGCATCTGATCCGTCTGGCGATCGGCCCGGATCACCGCTATCTGCTGCCGGCCAGCTGCATGCTCGGCGCCTGCCTGCTGCTGCTCGCCGATCTGATCGCGCGCACCCTGGTGGCCCCGGCCGAGATGCCGATCGGCATCGTCACCGCGCTTTTGGGCGCGCCCTTCTTTATCGGTCTGCTGATCCGTCAGCGCCAGCGTCTGGGTTAGAGGAGAAGCATGACTATGCAGAGCACAAACAGATCACCCTCGCTGCCGATCGGCATCGTCACCGCACCCGCCATCAGCCCGGTCGCACTTTTCTCCATCGGCCTGCTGATCCGTCAGCGCCAGCGTCTGTCTTGAGGAATCCAGTATGAGTAACACGCAATACGCACTGGAAGTCGACCAGCTCGGACTCAGCATCGGCGGCCGAGAGCTGCTGAAAGGGATCAGCTTCAAGGTAAAACCCGGTGAAGTCGTCGCGGTGCTCGGCCCCAACGGCGCCGGTAAAAGCACCCTGTTCCGTGCCATCAGTGGCGAGCTGGCGCACCAGAGCGGCGAGATCCGCTTCAACGGCCGGCGCCGCGCCGACTATGAGCGCCCACAACTGGCAAAACAGCTGGGTATTCTGCCGCAGAGCTCGAGCCTGTCCTTCCCCTTCCGGGTGCTGGAGGTGGTGACTCTGGGGCTGATCAACCACGGCGGCAGCGCCCTGCAGCAGCAGCAGATCGCCTTCGAGATGCTCGAGCGGGTCGATGCTCTGCATCTGGCCGAGCGGACCTATACCGTGCTCTCGGGCGGTGAAAAGCAGCGTGTGCACTTGGCCCGGGTACTGGCGCAGATCTCGGTGGCCCCGGAGTCGGGTTACCGCAGCCTGCTGCTCGATGAGCCGACCTCGGCGCTCGATCTGGCGCACCAGCACCGCACGCTGCGTGAGGTACGTCGCTGCGCCGAAGAAGCGATGGGTTGTCTGGTGATTCTGCACGACTTGAACCTGGCCGCGCGCTACGCCGATCGAATTCTGATCCTGGCTGACGGCCAGCTGCTAGCCGACGGCGATCCCTGGCAGGTGCTGACCCCAGAACGGCTGGAGGCCACCTACGGCGTACCGCTACAGGTACTGCCGCACCCCGATGGCCAATCACCGCTCATCGTCAGCTGATGGGGCCAGCCCGCCATCAAACCACCTCTGCAGATGCTGCCGTTCAAGCGAATGGCCATCACCGTTGATTGCTAGCTAAGCGAAGAGAGTCACGATGCGATGTTTATTCTGCGCCCTGCTCGGCGCCCTGCTCACCCTATCAGGCTGCAGCCTGCTGAGTCCGGGACCTGAAATCACCCAGCAGGCGCTGTCCGAGGCGTACCGGCAGCAGCCGCTGCCCGGCCGCATCTTTGACGGCCAGCACTGGATCAGTGAAGCCGAAGCGCTCAGTCGCCTGCAGAGCGCCGAGCGTATTATCCTCGGCGAGCGCCACGACAACCCCGATCACCACGCCCTGCAGCAGCAGCTGGTGCAGCAGCTCGGTGAAGCCGGCTGGCTCAAGCAGCTGTCGCTGGAGATGCTGCACACGGGATTTCAGCGCGATCTGGAGCAGCTCGATCGCAGTCAGATCGATCAGGTCGAGGAAAAGCTAAAGTGGGCCGAACGTAACCCGCGCTGGCCCTGGGCCTTCTACGGCCCGATCATCCAGACTGCGCTCAGTGCCGATGCCGGCATCCACAGCGCCAATATTCCGCGCGAGCAGCTGATGGCGCTGTACCAGCAGCCGGGCGAGATCGCCTGGCCCGACAGCACCATGCGCGCACCGATCACCCAACAGTTGATCGAGTCGCACTGCGGCCAGCTGGCCGGTAGCGGCCTTGAGGGGATGCTGGCGATCCAGAGCCTGCGCGATCTGACCATGGCACGAAGCCTCGCGCCCGAAGGCAGTCTGCTTTTGGCCGGCGCCTTCCACGCCCGCAGGGATGTCGGCGTACCGCGCTATCTGCAGCCGGAAGGGCTGATGTCGGTGGGCTTTGTCGAGCTGGCCGAAGGCGCATCACTGGAAGAGCTGATTAAACGCGAAGCACCGCGCTACGATCTGATCTGGATCACCCCGGCCATGGAGCGCCCCGATCCCTGTAAGCGGAACCCCCAGAGCCGCGGCTGATATCGATCACGGCGCTCCGCCTGCGGGGTGCGGATAAGCCGCCGAATATATCTGGCGTAGGCGGTATGTGGGGATCAAAAAGAAAACGCCTGTACAGGTAGCAGCCTGTCAGGCGTCGATCGGCAGTCGCGGCAGCGCGCAGCTAGATTCGGCTCAGCGCCGGCACCCGCGCCCAGTCTTCCTCGCTCAGGTGCAGCTGCACCGAGCGCTCGCTGCCCAGCAGCGTTTCGGCCTGAATCCGCGGTGCATGGCCAAGATGTGCGCTCAACCCCTGCAGCATGCCATCCACCTGCTGACGGGGGCCACGAATCACCAGCGAATTCTTCACCACCTGGCTGCGCAGCATCTGTACCTGCGTCCTTGCCTGCCCCTGAGCCATAACCACCTCCCTGTGATCGGCCGTGCCGCCGGGCACATCCTGTACACCGGCATCGTTGAGTGAGAACCAGTCGACAGTTTATCCCAAATCCGATAGGTGTAAACCGAAAGCAGCGCCATTGCCAGCAGACGATCGACCGGCTGCAAACAGCCCCCGCACAGAGCCCGTTTGACTATTCTTTGAACAGCACCGTTTCAGCGAGGCCTGTCATGACCGAGAGCGCCTTTTCCGGACTGATCATTGCCCACGGCGAGCGCTTCGCCAGCAGTCCCTGCCATACCTTACTGACCGAGAAAGGGCTGCGCTGCTGCCCGGTCACCAGTGCCGAGGCACTGGTGCGCCTGAAGCCGGCCCTGATCGTTGCCGATGCCATGCTGCGCCAGCAGATTCCCGACCTGCCCGCCCGCGCGGACGAACTCGGCGCGCTGCTGCTGGCCGAAATCGACGATCCGGAACCGGCCGATTTCTACCTGCCGCAGGGCTTTGTCGGCCAGGCCAGTTACAAGAATTTCCGCATGGCGCTGTCGCACTGGGTACTGAACCGCCATAACCGCGACACCGATCGCGATCTCAGCCTGCAGAAGGATCATCTCAACCTGCTGGCCGAGATCGGCATCGCCCTCTCGGCCGAGAAGAATCTCGGTACCCTGCTCGAACGGGTGCTGAGCGAAGGACGCCAGCTCGCCCAGTGCGATGCCGCCTCGCTGTTTCTGGTCGATCGCAGCGATCCCGAGTACCCGCAGCTGGTGTTCAAGCTGGCCCAGAATGCCTCGATCGAGTACCCGATGGAGGAGCGCCGCTTTGCCCTCGATGACCGCTCGATCGTCGGTTATGTGGCCGCTCACGGCCACGAACTGAACGTGGCCGATGCCTACGCAATCGACGACGAGGCCCCCTACAGCTTCAACCGCAGCTTCGACGAACGCATGGCGTACCGCAGCATCTCGCTGCTGGCCCTGCCGATGTGCAATCACCGCGGCGAAGTGATCGGGGTGCTGCAGTTCATCAACCATACCCGCACCCGCGGCGCGCGACTCACCTCGCCGAGCCGGGCCCAGCAGGAAAGCATCCCCTTTGCCGAGGAGACCCTGCCGCTGCTGCGCGCGCTGTGCTCCCATGCCGCCATCGCCATCGAGAACCGGGTGCTGCTCGAAAGCATCCGCCGCCTGTTCGACGGTTTCGTCCGCGCCTCGGTCGCCGCCATCGAACAGCGCGACCCGGCAACCTCGGGCCACAGTTTTCGCGTCGCCGATCTCTCCGAAGCGCTGGCACGCGCCCTGCCCGAGGCCCACAAGAGCCGGTTCCAGTCCTTCAATCCCAGCGGACAGGCATTCAAGGAACTGCGTTATGCCGCTCTGCTGCACGATTTTGGCAAGGTCGGGGTGCGCGAGCAGGTGCTGACCAAGGCGAAAAAGCTCTCGGCGCACCAGCTCGACGTCGCCCTCTACCGTCTGCGCCTGGTACAGGAAACCCTGCGCCGGCAGACCGCCGAACGCTGCATGCAGATGCTGCGCGATCAGGTACCCGAAGCGGAAATCCAGCAGCTGCTGCACTACAGCGAAACCGAACAGCGCCGCCTGCAGCGCTTCTGGGAGCGACTGGTGCGGGCCAACGAACCGAGCATTCTGCCCGAGGAGATCAGCGCCGAGCTCGACGAACTGCACCGCTATCAGGCGCTGGATATCGACGGCGTGGTGCGCCCGCTGATCAGCAAGCCCGAACTGCATGCACTGCAGATTCCCAAGGGCAGCCTCAGCGACCTGGAGCGCCAGGAAATTCAGGATCATGTCGTGCACACCGAACAGTTCCTGAAACTGATTCCCTGGACACCCGAGCTTTCCGGCATTCCCGAGATCGCCGCCGCCCACCATGAAAAACTCGACGGCAGCGGTTATCCGCGCGGCCTGGAAAGCAACCGCATACCGCTGGCGGCAAAGATCATGACCATCTGCGATATCTTCGATGCCCTGACCGCCTCCGACCGCCCCTACAAGCCGGCGGTCCCCTTCGAGTTCGCCTTCAAGATCCTCAATGATGAAGCCGGCCGCGGGCTGCTCGATCAGGAGCTGGTCGACCTCTTTATCGAGGCGCGGGTGTTCGAGACGATCCGCGGCAAGCACTATGTCAGCGATACCCTGAAGGCCTCGGAATTTCACCACCACGTGTGCGATTTCGATCTGCTCGACCGTCACCACCACCAGGATCATTCCTGACCCAGCGGCCGGCCACGGCAAGGAGCAGCCCGGATGCACGCGCCCAGCTCGCCCCCGCGCCCGTTCTGGCTGCTGGCCGGTACCGCCCTGCTGGCCCTGCTGGCCAACCTGATCGCAGAGCCGCTGCAGGAGCTCGACAACAGCTGGCTCGATCTCTGCGTGCGCCTGCAGAGCGCGGATCAGCCGGCCGACCCGCGCATTCTTGTGATCGATATCGACGATGCCAGCCTCGCGGCGCTGGCGCCGGAGCTTGGCCAGTGGCCCTGGCCGCGATCGGCCCACGCCGAGCTGGTCGAGTATCTGAGTCGCCAGCAACCGGCCGCGATCGTCTTCGATCTGCTGCTGCCCGAACCCGATCTCTACCGCCCCGATTCCGATCGCTATCTGGTCGAGGTGCTCGCACGCAGCGAGCGGGTCTTCCTGCCGGTGCTGCATCTGCCCGGCACAGAATCCTGGGACGCACGGCCACTGGGCGAACTGGCCGTGCCGCTGGGCCTTGAAGCCGGCCCGGGCGCCGATCCCGAGCAGCGCGCACGCCTGCTGCGACCCTTTATGAGCGGCGAGATTCCGCTCAGCCTCGGCAGCATCAATTTTACCCGCGATGGCGACGGCATCGGGCGGCGCTACGAGGTCTACCACCGCATCGGCGGCTGGACCCTGCCCTCACTGCCGGCCCGGGTAGCCCGCACACTGGGCGCGCCCCTGCCTGCCGAACACAGCATCGCGCTGGCCTGGCGGGCCGGTGGCATCGAGCCCTATCCGCGCCTGCCCTATGCCCGGGTGTATCAGGCGCTCGAACGGGGCGAGCCGGCCAGCACCCGGTTTACCGGCAAGATCATTCTGATCGGCGCAACCGCCGCCGGTCTGCACGATCTTCAGGCAACCCCGATCGCCCCGGTCTACCCCGGCGTGTCGATTCTCGCCACCGCCATCGACAACCTGATCAACCAGGAACAGCTGCACAGCCTTAACGCGCCGACACAGTTACTGCTGGCCCTGCTGCTGCTGGGCGCCGCACTGCTGCTCAGCCGCCTGTCGATCTCGCCGCTGCGGGCGATGGCCCTGCTCGGCGCCCTCAGTCTGCTGGCGCTCGGCACCAGCCATGCGCTGGTCGGCTATCGCTGGCTGTGGCCGGTTGCGACCCCGCTGCTGATCATCTGGGCCACCTTTCTGGTGGCGCTGGGCCTGCTGTATCGCCAGCGCCAGCACCAGCATCGCCAGACCCTGGCGCTGTTCAAACGCTTTATGGACCCGGCGGTGGTCGACAGCCTGACCCACAAGGAGCTGGACGAGCGCCTGCTGGCCGGCCAGTGCCGCCACCTGACCATCCTGTTTTCCGATATCCGCAATTTCACCGGCATCAGCGAACAGCGCACCGCGGTCGAGATCGTGAATCTGCTTAACAACTATTTCTCGCGCCAGGTCGCAGTGATCTTCAGCCAGCAGGGCACCCTCGACAAGTTTATCGGCGATGCCCTGATGGCGTTCTGGGGTGCTCCGCTGGATGTCGAGCAGCAGGAGATTAAAGCCGTACAGGCGGCCCTGACCATGGTCGAGACGCTGGAAACCTTCAAACAGGACTACGGCTTTCATGACTTTGATATCGGTATCGGCATCCACTGCGGTGAAGCGGTGGTCGGCGCCATCGGCTCGGCCCAGCGCGCCGACTACACGGCAATCGGCGATGCCGTGAATGTCGCCAGCCGCATCGAGGGGCTGACCAAGGACCGCGCCCGCATTCTGGTTTCCGATGCAGTGCGCGTCGCCTGCGGCGATCATTTTGTCTTTACTGAAGTAGGCACCTTTGCGGTGAAGGGTCGGCGCGAACCGGTCACCGTGTTTGCCCCAAGCGCCCGACCCACCGCTGATCCCTAACCCTGAACGGACACCTTCGATGAAGCTCAAACGTCTTGCCCTGGGGCTCGGCGCCTGGCTGATCAGTTCCATCAGCTGGGCCGCGCAGCCCGCCTATACCGTGACCGATGTGACCCTGCATGCCGAACCCGGCAGCCAGTCCAGCGTCCTGATGGAACTCAAAGCCCAGACCCCGGTGCTGATTCTCGAGCGCCAGGGCGGCTGGTACCGGGTACAGGTCGAAACCCTCGCAGAACCCGGCTGGGTGAAACTGCACCAGCTGCGCTACAGCAGCACCGCGACGGCACCATCCGAGAATCTGATCGATCTGGCTCTGGGTGACAGCAGCCCCACCGTGGCCACCGGCGTGCGCGGTCTTTCCGAAGCGGAGATCAAGGCCGGCGTGCAACAGAGCCTGACTCTGCAGCGCGTCAACCGCTACCACGTCGAACGCAGCGAAGCCGAACAGTTTGCCGCCAGCGGCCAGCTGCGCGCCCGATCCATCCGTTACAGCCCCGGAGTCCAACCATGAACCTGCGCCCGCTGACCCTGGCCTGCGGCCTGCTGCTGTTGAGCGCCTGCAGCAGCAACATGAGTATTCAGGGCGTCAATCTCGGCAAGCTGTATGACGCCGGCGAGAAGGTCGACGACCTGCGCGATCGCACCCTGGAAGAAGAAGCCCTGATCGGCGCCGAAGTGGCCGAACAGCTGCTGGCCGAAAGCCGCCTGCTGGCCAACGAGCCGGTGCAGCGCTACGTCAATCAGGTCGGTGCCTGGCTGGCGCTCAACAGCGAGCGACCCGAGCTGCGCTGGCGGTTTATCGTCCTTGATGATGCCAGCTTCAACGCCTTTGCCGCCCCCAGCGGCTATGTCTTTGTCACCAGCGGCACCCTGGCGCGTCTGGATAACGAAGCGGAACTGGCCGGCATTCTGGCCCATGAGATGAGCCACGTGCTGCACCGCCATTACCTGCAGGCCCTGCAGCAGGAAGCAACGGTGGGCATCCTCTCCGACCTGACCGCCGCCGCCGTGGAATTTGCCCAGGCCCGTGACGGCAGCTACCGCGAAGGCCGTGAAAGCGGCGTCAGTGCCGAAGGTCTGCAGGGCAAGGTCTCCGATCTGTACTACAAGGGGCTGGAACGGGGCGATGAGCTCGAGGCCGATGCCATGGCGGTGGTACTGGCCGCACGCGCCGGCTATGACCCCCATGCCTATATGAGCGTGCTGCAGAAGATCGATCAGGAACAGGGCGGCAACCCCGGCTGGACCGACTTCTTCCGCAAGCACCCGGCACCGGGTGAGCGCATCGAACAGCTGGCCCCGGAACTCGAGCGTGCGTTTGCCCGCGAGAGCGGCTATCGGCTGCTGGCCGAACGCTATCTCGAGCAGGCCCAGTAGCTCCGCCGCAATCCAGAGCGGGCCATGGACGCGGGCAACCGAATCGCCCTTGCGGCAAACGCAAGCGCACCCGCGTCCGGCCACGGGTCGATACGGTAATTTCGCCTAAACGGATGGTGCATCTACGCATACAGCCGCGCGCGCCGCGTGCCTATAGTAGGTTCCGTAACACGACAAAAGTTCAGCACCGAGCCGCAACCTGCGATGCTGATAAGCGCTCCGACCCTCGAGCCGCAATGCTTTTGTGTGGTTTTCTAAACGCAATAAGTCTGTATAAGGAGAACTGCCATGAGCGCATACCAAGCTTTCTTTCTGTGGACCGCTGGCCAGAAAGCAGCCCTGAGCGAAACCGGCAACCCGGTGATCGACGCCCGCAACGCCAAGCACGTCTAAGTATCTGCTCCTGATCCGCCCCAGCCCAGCGGCTCAGGCCAACAAAAAAGGCGCCCCTCAAGGGCGCCTTTTTAATAGCTGGAAAATTACCCTATTTCCAATACCCCGCATGGGCTTCAAGCACCTCGGCTTCCACCTCGGGGAAGGGGCCGACCACCTCGATCGCCTTCTGCCCGCGGGCAAAGACTTCGCGGCAGGGCAGATCAAAGGTCGGATTCTGCTCATCATCTCCGGTCAGCTCCAACAGCTTGCTCTCGCTGACGCCGTACACCACCCGGCCGACATTGCCCCAGTAGATCGCCCCGCAACACATGGCACAGGGTTCCACCGAGGTATACAGGGTGCAGTGCCAGAGAAACTCCTTGGAATACTGCTTGGAGGCGGCCTCCATCAGCGTGGTTTCCGCATGGCCGGTGCAGTTGGATTCAGTAATCTCGATATTCTCCTGCTCCAGCAACACCTGACCCTCGGCATCCACCAGAATGGCGCCAAAGGGCGTATTGCCGTGGGCGCGCGCCCGTTTCGATACCGCGATCGCCTGTCGCAGATAATCGGCATCGCTTCTGCCGGACGCAAACGCCCGGCCTTCCCCTGCTACTGCCATGGTTGTTCTTCCCCTGTTATTGGATGTCAGCACCTGCACAGCACTGCCTTCCA
This sequence comes from uncultured Pseudomonadales bacterium, assembly GCA_964461355.1. Classification (GTDB taxonomy): domain Bacteria; phylum Pseudomonadota; class Gammaproteobacteria; order Pseudomonadales; family CAYWUD01; genus CAYWUD01. The sequence goes on from CAYWUD010000013.1 coordinate 18,178, forward strand.
GTGTAGCGAGCAGCCGCGCGCCCCTGATGCCGGCACGCGAACCTTTACCGACCTTTACCGCCTGCAACCGACCGATCGTTCGAGAATGCGAACGCACAGGGTGTTGCCTTGTCCGAACACCGGGATAATGGCCCGCTCCAGCTTATCGATACGCTTCAAGGATGACGCATGAAACTCAAGAACCTCCTGTACGCGGGATTTATCGCCTTTATCGGCATCAATGTGTTGCTACAGATTATCCAGCGGGAACATGCCAAGGACTGGCCGCAGACCGAAGGCGTGATACAGCTGGCTCATATCGACCACTCGACCCGCACCGAATGACGCGAGATCGGCGACAGCCGCAGGCGATACGACTACACCGAATATGAGCTACGGGTTTCCTATGCATATGAAGTTGACGGCATCCCCTACGAAGGCCGCAGAATCCGCATCCTGCAGCAAAAAACACGCTCACTGAACAGCGCCGAAGCACTGTTTGACAGGTTTGCTCCCGGAACAACCGTTGCCGTCTTCTACGACCCGAAAGCCCCCTCTGAAAGCGTCTTGATCCGCTAGCCTCACAGCTATAAACGCCCCGCCGCCCGGGGCGTTTTTTTCGTTCAGACCCTCACGGGCCGTTGACCTGTCTATAACTTCATAGCCTAGAGTCCAAAGCGCACCAGGGGAGCACCTATGTATCGCATCTCGGAACTTGGCCAGCGCGTGGGCCTGGCCCGCTCGACACTGCTGTATTACGAAAAGCTCGGTCTGATCGAAGCTTCGCGCGATGGCAACGGTTATCGCGCCTTCAGTGAAGAACAGCTGCAGCGCCTGAAGCTGGTTCAGCAGCTACTGGCCGCCGGCCTCAGCCTGAAGGAGGCGCGCCGTTGCCTGCAGGGCCAACTGCCGAAGAACGACCTGGCGCAGAAACTCACACAACTGGACCTTGAGATCGCGGCCAAACAGCAGGCCCGCACACTACTGGCGGCGCTGCTCGGCAGCGACGATGTGCGCCTTCGCAGCTGGCACCAGCAACTGGCCCGCGAAGCGCCCAAGGCCCACC
>CAYWUD010000014.1:0-15090 GCA_964461355.1 uncultured Pseudomonadales bacterium
TATTCCAAACTGGGAACTGGGGGTGCTGATCCAGATGCGTGATCTGGCCCGAGCGATGCGCAAGGATTTCAGCCGTTCGCAGTCCCAGTCGGCCGAGGACAAGGATCTGGCCATTGTCGAGCCGCAGTTCAACTTCGACAGCAACAAATGGATTCTGCCTTCCAGCGAGAGCCAGTATCGCCGGGGACTGGTCAAGCTGGATCGTTATCTTGAGCGCCTGAGCGATCCGGAGCAGCCCAATGCGCAGTTTTATGCCCGTGCCGATAACCTGGCCAACTGGCTGGGGGATGTCGAAACGCGACTGGGGAGTCTGTCCCAGCGTCTGGCCGCAAGTGTCGGTGAGGTGCGCCAGAATACCGATCTGGCCGGCGAGAGCGGTGCCCAGCAGTCGACCCTCAGTGCCGACGAGGTCGAGGTGCGCACTCCCTGGACTCAGGTCGATGACGTCTTCTATCAGGCGCGCGGATACAGCTGGGCTCTGATTCAGACACTGAAGGCGGTCGAGCAGGACTTTGCTTCGGTACTGGAGAAAAAGAATGCCCAGGCCAGTCTGCGTCAGATTATTCGTGAGCTCGAAGCAACCCAGGAAGCGGTCTGGAGTCCGATGATTCTTAACGGCAGCGGCTTTGGTCTGCTGGCCAACCATTCGCTGGTGATGGCGTCCTATATCTCCCGCGCCAATGCCGCGATCATCGATCTGCGCGCACTGTTGCAGCGGGGCTGATGGTGTCCGGTTTCAAGGAACGTTTTCGCCGCGAATGGGCGCTGCTGCCGCCCTATCCGGGCAAACGCTGGCTGCGGGTCTGTTCGCGCTCTCTGCACATTCTCGGTGTGGTCGGTTGCGGTGGCGGCATCCTGTTCGGGCTGGCGCCGGAACACTGGTGGCACTGGTGGCAGCTGGCGATGTGGAGCGGTCTGGTTCTGATTCTGACCGATGTGCTGGCCAGTCTGATCTGGCTGATCCAGCTGCGCGGTCTGATCATTCTGGCCAAGTTGCCGCTGCTGGCGGCGATGGGGCATTTTCCGGAGCATGCGCCGCTACTGCTGGTGTTGGTGATTCTGCTGTCGGGTGTGATTTCTCATGCTTCGGGCGATCTTCGTTATTACTCGATCTTCCATCGCCGGCGGGTAGAGCATCCGTCTGATCTGCGCTGAACGGCGCGGGTTGTGCAAAAGCCCCCAGGTGGGGCTTTTTTTATTGGCGTCAGCGCACATTCATGCGCATGCAGGCTCGCTATAGTGGGCCGGGAGTCTTTCTGCATTCAGGAGTCATATATGAGCAGGGTGTGTCTGGTGTTGGTGCTGGGGTGTGTGCTGGCAGGGTGCCAGCCCATGGCGCCAAAGACCGTGTTGATCAATCCGCACCCTGCACGTGCTGACCGCCACTTCAGCGAGGGGCTGGCCTGGACGACCGGAAAAGGCCGGGCGCTCGATTATGCCAAGGGGGTGACTCAGTTCGAGCGCGCAGCTCGCTATGGTTCGGTCGATGGCATGTACATGCTGGGGATGGCGTTCTATGTCGGCCGGGGTATCACACAGGATTATGCCGAGGCAGCGCGCTGGCTGGAACAGGCTGCCGAACGGGGACATGCACGCGCCCAGCATCAGCTCGGCGTGGCGTTTATCGATGGCCAGGGGGTTGCGCGTGATCGCGCATGGGGGGCGCACTGGGTCGGGCAGGCGGCTTCCTCCGGACTGGCGTCGGCTCAGTATACCGTCGGGGTGCTCTGGTCTCAGGGTATCGGTGTGCCGCAGGATGCCGTGCAGGGCGCGGCCTGGCTTGAACGCGCACGCAGGCAGGGATCGCGTACGGCTGCCGAGGTGCTAAGGGTGGTCAGGCCGCGCCTGCGTGCGGAGCAGTGGCGCCGTGCCCGGCGTCTGGCCGATGGGGCGCTTGAAGCGCCGGGGCGTAGTCGCACGCGATTTGTGCAGGTGCGTCTGGGCGAGCTGGGCTATCCGGCGGGCGTGGCCGATGGCCTCTGGGGGCGCACCAGTCGCGCAGCGCTGCAGGCGTTTCAGCGTGATCAGGAACTCGCTGCAAGCGGGCGGCTCGACTCGGCCACCTTGCAGCGTTTGCGGCACCGATCGTTGCTCGATCGACTGGGATTATTCTGACCCAAGGCAGCAGGCCCATGCCCGACGAACTGTCGTGGCATGGGCCTGTCTGGAGTGCGCCGGCATCAGTATCAGAGCGCGGTAGTCTCGGTCTCGTCGGTTGCGTCCGCCCCCGCTTCAGTCTCTGTGGCTGCGCTATCAATGCCCAGCATGTCGTTCACAGCGCCGGAAATGGTGTCGTAATCATCGATCGACTTGTTGGCTGCAGCTGCCAGGGCTTCAACCTCGTTGGCGGCGGCAGAGGCCAGGTCATCTTCATTGTCACCGGTTTCAGCTTCGGTCTGGGTGCCGCGGACGGCTGCTTCATAGGTTGCGATCATGCCGACTGCAGACGTCGGTGATGCGTTGGCGCGAGCGGTCGGTGAAGCGTGTGCGGCGTTCAGGCGACCCAGTGCGCTGGCGATCGATTTCGGATCATCGCCCAGCTTGTCCTGTCTGGCTTCAGCCTTGGCGGACTGGCGCTCGGCTTTTTGCGCCTGCTTGTCTGCCTTGTTCTGCTGGCCCAGACCCTGTTTGCCGTCAGCCTTGCCGTTCTGCTCGCCGCCACGGCCGTTGCCGCCGCCATTGCCGTTACCGCCTTTTTCCGCCCAGGCCTGGTTGGCCAGCGGGCTGTCGGTATGGCTCATAAGTACGGGGGTGCTGAAAATCGCGGCTGCCAGCAGCAGGTTGGGCAGTAGTTTGTTGCAGGAAAACATCGAAGGCCTCAGTACAGAATATGAGTAGATTCTGTAAATATAGCGATAGGCTGAGGTGCGGACTGGGAACGGTGCATCAGTTCCGTTGCATGCAGCGGATACGATCAGCAAACTGTGTGCTGTTTGGCGTTCTGCCTGATGCTGTTCTGATGTTCGGGATGGTGCGGTGAGCCGGATGGCTCGAAGAGAAGAAAATGGCTGGGGCGGAAGGATTCGAACCTTCGCATGACGGGATCAAAACCCGCTGCCTTACCGCTTGGCTACGCCCCAAAAGTGGTGGCTATGACTAGATTCGAACTAGTGACCCCATCATTATGAGTGATGTGCTCTAACCAGCTGAGCTACATAGCCTACGCAAAACGTGGGGCGCATTTTCTGTATTTCTCCCCCAGCTGTCAACACCTGAGTGAAGGAATTACGGAAGCTACCTAAAACGGGCCCCAAAAAGCAGAGGGCGCCTTCTGGCGCCCTCTACGTCAAGCCCTGCACATCATCAGACGTTGAAGCGGAAGTGCATCACGTCGCCGTCCTGCACCACGTAGGTCTTGCCTTCAAGGCGCAGGCGACCGGCTTCCTTGGCGCCCTGTTCGCCCTGGTACTTGATGAAGTCATCAAAGCTGACCACTTCGGCACGGATAAAGCCGCGTTCGAAGTCGGTGTGAATCACACCGGCTGCCTGGGGGGCGCTGGCGCCGATCTTGACGGTCCAGGCGCGGACTTCCTTGACCCCGGCGGTGAAGTAGGTCTGCAGGCCCAGCAGCTGATAGCCGGCGCGGATCACGCGGTTCAGGCCCGGTTCCTCGAAACCGAGTTCCTGCAGGAACATGTCGCGCTCGTCATCGTCGAGCTCGGAGATCTCTTCTTCGATCTTGTTGCAGATCGGCACCACCACCGCACCTTCGGTCGCGGCGATCTCGCGCACGGTTTCAAGGTAGGGGTTGTTTTCGAAGCCGTCCTCGGAAACGTTGGCGATGTACATGGTTGGCTTGGTGGTCAGCAGGTTGAACTGCTTGCAGACGTTCAGCTCGTCTTCGGACAGGCCCAGCGAGCGGACCGGCTGGCCTTCGGCCAGATGCGGCTGCATCTTTTCCAGCAGTTCTTTCTGGGCGATCGCTTCCTTGTCGCCACTTTTGACCACGCGGACCAGTCGCTGAATCTGACGCTCAACGCTGTCGAGGTCGGCCAGCGCCAGTTCCATGTTGATCACTTCGATATCCGCCGCCGGGTCGACCTGGTTGGCCACGTGAATCACGTTGTCGTTTTCAAAACAACGTACCACGTGGGCGATGGCGTCGGTTTCGCGGATGTTGGCCAGGAACTTGTTGCCCAGACCTTCACCGCGCGAGGCTCCTGCTACGAGGCCGGCGATATCGACGAACTCCATGGTGGTCGGCAGGACGCGTTCGGGCTTGACGATGGCTGCCAGCTGGTCGAGACGCGGATCGGGCATCGGCACGATACCGGAGTTCGGCTCGATGGTGCAGAACGGGAAGTTGGCCGCTTCGATGCCGGCCTTGGTCAGCGCGTTGAAGAGGGTGGACTTGCCCACATTAGGCAGGCCGACGATGCCGCACTTGAAACCCATGGCGAAAAATCCTGTGGTAAAGGGTGGAGACGGTTAGCCCTTGAAGCTATGGAGCTGCTGTACCGCTTTCTGGGTGTGGCCCAGGATCAGTTCGGGCAGCAGGCGCAGGCTTTCATCCAGGCAGGCCTGGATCTGCTCCTGTTCGGAGCGGGAGGGTCGTCCCAGAACAAAGTTGACGACTTCCTTGCTGGTTCCCGGATGGCCGATGCCCACGCGCAGCCGGGCAAATTCACGGCTACCGAGGTGGTTGATGATATCGCGCAGACCGTTATGGCCACCGTGGCCGCCGCCGCGCTTGAATTTCACCAGGCCGGCCGGCAGGTCCAGTTCATCGTGGACCACCAGAATGGCTTCGGGGGGAATCTTGTAAAAGCGTGCCAGGGCTGCAACTGCCTGACCGCTGCGATTCATGAAGGTTGTGGGAAACAGCAGGTGGATGACTTCGCCCTGCAGGCGTATGCGCGCGCAGTCACCGAGGAATTTGCGTTCGGGTAGCAGCTGGGCACCGTGACTACGGGCCAGCTGCTCCACGAACCAGGTGCCGGCATTGTGACGCGTATCGGCGTATTCGCTCCCGGGGTTACCGAGACCTACGATCAGGCTGATCGGTTGTGCTGATACTTTACTCACGCCGGCTCCCTAGATCTGCTGATTAGTCAGCCTGACGAGAGCTACGGGTAGCCAGAACACCCGCGATACCCTGGTCGTGACCGCGCATCAGCTCAACAGACTCAACGCCTTCCGGCAGGGTCAGGCTGGACAGCAGTACGGTGTCACCGACGACCAGAGAAGCCAGGTCAACTTCGATAGCCTTCGGCAGGTTGGCCGGCAGGCAGCGAACCTTGACGCTGGTGGAGTATTTGGCCAGAGCGCCACCCAGTTTGATACCGGCAGACTTGTCGGCATTAACGAAGCTCAGCGGTACGCTTACAACCAGAGCGGCGTTGGCGTCCAGACGCTGAAAATCGATGTGGGTGATGTTTTCCTTCACCGAGTTACGCTGCAGATCTTTCACGATCACGTCTTCGGACGCGCCGTTCAGCTCGATAGCAACCGGCTGAGAGTAGAACTCGGACTGTTCGCTGGCTTTACGCACAGCTTTACCGGCCAGAGTGATCTGAACCGGTTCCTGGTTGGCACCGTAAACGATGGCCGGAACCAGGTCGTCACGACGCAGGCGGCGGCTCGCACCTTTCCCTGAGTCGGTACGGAGTTCAGCAGAGAGAACAATCTTGGACATGGTATGACTCCAATAGGATTCGGGAGGACCCGCGACCAGGCTCCCGTGAGCGCCTGCAGGCCGAATCGGCTGCAAGCAAAGAAACCCGCAAATTTACGGGCGGCGTATCTTAGCCTGTTTTCCCGGTATTGCCTACCGAGATGGTGAAAAAATAGCCGGCCGTTATTGTGGGTGTACTCAACCAGACAGGCCGCCCGAAGGCGGCCTGTCTGCATGCAGTGCGCTGACCTTAACGGAACAGGGCGCTGATGGATTCTTCGTTGCTGATCCGGCGCACGGATTCGGCCAGCAGCGGAGACATGTCCAGCTGACGGATCTTGCCCAGTGCGCGGGCTTCGGCGGTCAGCGGGATGGTGTTGGTCACAACCAGTTCGTCCAGGTCGCTGTTGCCGAGGTTGTCCATGGCACGGCCGGACAGTACCGGGTGGATACAGTAGGCCACAACCTTCAGGGCGCCTTTGGATTTCAGGGCCTTGGCGGCCTGGCACAGGGTGCCGGCGGTGTCGACCATGTCGTCGATCAGGACGCAGGTCTTGCCTTCGATATCACCGATGATGTTCATCACTTCGGCCTTGTTGGCCTTCGGACGACGCTTGTCGATGATGGCCAGATCGCAGTTCAGTACTTTCGCAACCGCACGGGCGCGGACAACGCCGCCGTGGTCCGGGGAGACGATGATCAGGTTTTCGTGGTTCTGGCGCTCGATGTCGGAGTGCAGTACCGGAGAGCCGTAGATGTTGTCCACCGGAATGTCGAAGAAGCCCTGGATCTGGTCAGCGTGCAGGTCCACGGTCAGTACACGGTCGATACCCACGCCGGACAGCATGTCGGCGACAACCTTGGCGCTGATCGCCACACGGGCGGAGCGCGGACGACGATCCTGGCGGGCGTAACCGAAGTAGGGGATAACTGCGGTAACACGCTTGGCGGAGGAGCGACGCAGGGCGTCGGCCATGATCACCAGTTCCATCAGGTTGTCGTTGGTCGGTGCGCAGGTGGACTGGATGATGAATACATCTTTACCACGCACGTTTTCCTGGATCTCGATGGCCACTTCACCATCGCTGAAACGGCCAACAGAGGCCTTACCCAGGGGAATATGCAGGTGGTCGACAACTTTCTGCACCAGTTCCGGGTTGGAGTTCCCGGCGAAGACCATCATTCTGGACACGGGCTTATACCTTCGCTTGTAAGGATCGATAGGGCTTGGGGGCATGGATAGAGTTTAGAGCCATTTGCCAGCGGTGCATGCGAAGCGAAGCAGCAGTCTGCGAGGAGGCGAGCATCTGTTGGCGTTGGTTCATGGCTGTGCCGTCGAGGGCTGAAACGACAATGGGGATGAAGCAGGCAGGCCTGTCATCCGCAGGGATTTAGTGCTTTAGGGCCTGGTGCAGCGCAGAGCGGTTGCAACCGCGGCAGATCTGGATCTGCCAGTGGACGGGAAGCTGAGCACGAGCCCGCTGTGCACTGCTCCGGTCGGGGAAGGCGCAAAAGATACAGGCACCGGTTCCGGTCAGGCGCGGCTGGCCGTAAGCGCCGAGTTGATCGAAGAACTGATCAAGCTCGGGATAGAGCTTGCGGGCCACGGGTTCGCAGTCATTATGACCGCCACAGGTTAAAGCGTGCGCCATCGTAATTGCGGGGGTATGCCTTGTCAATTCGGGGTGGCCGAACACGGCAGCGGTGGAAATGGCGACCGGTGGAACCACCAGTAGATACCAGTTTTCCACCGGTTCGGCCGTCTGTAGCCGTTCACCGATCCCTTCGGCAAAGGCCGCCCGGCCACGTACAAAAACCGGGACGTCAGCACCGAGGGCAAGGCCGAGCTCGGCCAGCCGCTCTTCATCCAGATTCAGGTTCCACAGGCGGTTGAGTCCGACCAGCGTGGTGGCGGCATCGCTGCTGCCGCCGCCAATGCCGCCGCCCATCGGCAGCTGTTTGTCGAGGGTGATATCGGCGCCCAGGGTGCAACCCGTGGTCTGTTGCAGCAGGCGCGCGGCCCTGATGATCAGGTTGTCCTCGGGGGCGACACCGGGCAGTGCCGGGCTGAGATGTACTGCCCCATCGCTACGCGTGCTCAGACGCAGCTCGTCGCCCCAGTCGAGAAACTGAAACAGCGTCTGCAGTTCGTGATAGCCGTTGGCACGGCGACCGAGAATATGAAGGAACAGGTTCAGTTTGGCCGGAGCGGGCAGTACCAGAGTCATAAAAAGCCAGGTCAGGTCGTGAGCGAGTAATAAGGAAGCTGGAATTTATTGCAGCTGCCAGTCGTAGATGATCAGTTTCAGCTTCAGGCCCGACTCCGGTTGGGTCGCACTGATGCGGCCGGGGAGCGGCGGGAAGTGGCCCAGGCTGCGGTACTGGTCAAAGGTCAGCTGCCAGCCGTGCTGGCTGAGCAGATCCAGCTGGCCCATTTCGTTAAGACCGATCAGATCCGGTTCGCCGGGGGCCGGCAGGCCACGCACCCAGTACAGCAGGTCGGAAACCGGCAGCGGCCAGCCGAGCTGAGCGGCCAGCAGTGCTTCGGGGCTCTGGGCATACAGGCGCTGATCGCCCTGAGCCAGCAACACGCCGCGGGCATTGCCCTCCAGCAGGGCCAGCTGACGTCCGAGCGGATCGGTGGCGCGGATGCGGTAATGCTCCGGCTGCTGTTGCCAGTTCAGCCGCAGGCTGCCCGATTCTTCGGCGGTGCGTACACCGAGCTTGCCGTCGAGCTGCCAGTGCTCGATGGCGGTGACCTGTTGCTGATGTATGTGCCAGGCTGCTTCAGGGTCGGCAACCGGGCCGGAGACTTCGCAGCACTCATCGCCGGCCGGTAACAGCTGGCAGCCCTGCAGCAGGGCGAGGAGAGCAAGACCGCCGCACAGGCGGCGCAAGGCAGAAAAGGACATGGATCAGAATTCCGTTTGGCCAAGAAAACGCTGCAGCGTTTGCCGCAGGACTTCACTGTCAGGCTGGGACTCAAGCGCTTCGCGCCAGATTGCCTTGGCTTCGGCAGGCTGGCCGGTAACCCAGAGCAGCTCGCCGTAGTGGGCGGCGATCTCATGATCGGGCATCAGGCCGTAGGCATGGGCCAGCAGTTCCAGCGCGCGCGGATAGTCCCCCTGGCGGTAGAGCACCCAGGCCATCGAGTCGATTACCGCCGGGTCGTTGGGGGTCAGGCGATAGGCCTGTTCGATCAGCTGGCGTGCTTCGTCAAGACGCTCGGTCTGATCGGCCAGCGTGTAGCCGAGCGCATTGAGCGCGGCTGCGTTGTTGGGCTCCTGTGCCAGCACGCGGCGCAGGTCGCGTTCCAGATCATCCAGTCGGCCCTGCTTCTGGGCCAGCATGGCGCGAAGATACAGCAGCTGGGTGTGATCCGGAAACCGCTTCAGTGCCTGGCGCAGCAGGGCGGCGGTGGCGTCCTGCTGGTCATGCTCGAGCAGCAGTTCGGCTTCGAGCAGGTACAGGCTGCCGGCCCGCTGCGGGTGCGTTGCACGGGCCTGCTCGAGCACGGTGCGGGCTTCGCCCTGGCGGCCCTGCTGCATCAGCAGTTGCGCGCGCTGCGCCAGCGCAGGCAGCCATTCCTGTCCCTGCTCGACCTTGCGGTAGTAGTCGATCGCTTCTTCGCTGGCGCCACGCTGCTCGGCCAGCTGGCCAAGATAGTAGTAGGCAGTAGCGTTGTTGGCATCTTGTTCGATCAGACGTTCGAGGTAGCTTCGAGCCAGTTCCGACTGGCCGTTTTCCAGTGCCACCAGACCTACGGAGAGCAGCAGTTCGGGGTCGTCCGGGTCACTTTCCAGCAGGCGCTCGAACTCCTCCTGTGCCTGTGGCATGCGGTTCAGTGAAACCAGCATGCGCGCGTACAAAAGCCGCAGCTGTACGGCGTCCGGGAAGCGATCGAGTGCGTCGGCCAGAAGCTCGGCGGCTTCCTGGTCGCGTTCAGCTTCGTGCAGCAGACGCGCCTGAAGCTGGGGAATATGGGGGTTGTCCGGGCTCAGGTCCGCGACTTCAGCGAGCAGCTCCAGGGCGGCATCCAGCTGCTGGTTCTGCTGCAGCAGCAGAGCCTTGCCGAGCAACAGGTTCGGCTGCTCCGGATACTGCTGAAGCAGCTGGTTGTACAGGGTCAGGAGGCGCTGGCGCTCTTCCAGTGACAGTTGCTGTGCCTGGCCTGCAATCATGCCGAAGCGGGCTTCGCCGCCCAGCTCGAAAGCGCGCTGCATGCTCCGGGTGGCCTGTTCGAGCAGGCCGCTGCGCGCCAGTTCAAGGGCCAGAGCTTCATGGGCCTGGGCGTCATCAGGGGCAGCTTCGCGCCACAGTCGTGCACAGGTCAGTGCCGCCGGGCGCTCGCCCACATACTGGGCGATCTGCAGGCAGCGCTGAATGACGGCGATGTCGCGCGTGGTTCCGGCCTGCTTGAGGTATTTGGCCAGTGCCAGACCGTACTGTTCACGCTGGCCGGCAATCTCGGCCAGCATCAGATCAAACAGGGTCTCCGGGGCAAAGGAGCCGGTGACGGTTTCGGGCTCGGATGCTGGGGGCGGTTCGGAGGTCATGGGCGCGCGCAGGGCGCAGCCGGACAGGCCCAGGCCAAGCGCCAGCAGCAGTGCCAGATGGGAGCGTGTGAACCCGTTCATGGGTGAGGCGGTATCCTTGCGACGAAGACGCTGGAGCGAACAATAATGACATAGCCTGTACGCCGTCGCGAGTGCCCATGCGTTTGTCGCGCAGAGCTCCGGTCGGGTAGCGAGGTTGCGCTGGCTGGGGTGACGTTGCAGAATGCGCGCTGGAACTGACCTACCTTTTTCTTATCCTTCTTTATTATCTGGCGCCAGCGCAGCGGAACTATGGGCTTTCTTGCAGTCGGTATCAATCACACTACAGCCCCGGTCGCCCTGCGTGAGCAGGTTGCCTTTGCGCCTGAAGTGTTGGCCGAAGCACTGCAGGATGCCCGCATTCGCGCCGAGGTTGACGAGGTGGCCATCCTCTCGACCTGCAATCGCACCGAACTCTACGCCTTTGGCGCACATGGCGGCGATCTGCTGCTGGGCTGGCTCGAACAGTTTCACGGCCTGGCCCCCGGCGCGCTGACACCGCACAGTTATCTGCTGCATGGGCAGGCTGCGGTGCGCCATATGATGCGCGTGGCCTGTGGTCTGGATTCGCTGGTGCTGGGCGAGCCGCAGATTCTCGGGCAGATGAAAAATGCCTGTGCTGTGGCGCGTGAGGCCGATGTGATCGGGCCGATGCTTGAGCGCCTGTTTCAGAACAGCTTTACCGTCGCCAAGTCGGTGCGGACCCAGACCGCCATTGGTGAAAATCCGGTATCGGTGGCCTATGCGGCGGTGACCCTGGCACGGCAGATCTTTGCCGATCTGAATCGCTGTTCGGCGCTGCTGATCGGAGCCGGCGAAACCATCGAGCTGGTTGCGCGGCATCTGAAAGAGCAGGGCGTCTCCCGCCTGACGGTGGCCAACCGAACACTCGAGCGTGCACGGCAGCTGGCCGAGCAGGCCGATGCCCGGGCGGTCATGCTGGCGGATATCCCGGCCGCGTTGGTGGAGGCCGATATCGTGATCTCCTCGACCGCCAGTCAGTTGCCGATTCTGGGCAAGGGGACGGTCGAGCGGGCGCTCAAGCAGCGCCGTCACCGGCCGATCTTTATGGTCGATATCGCCGTGCCGCGTGATATCGAGCCGGAAGTCGGTGATCTGGCGGATATCTACCTGTATGGCGTCGATGATCTGCGCGAGGTGGTCGAGGATAACCGGCGCGGTCGTGAAGCGGCCGCCGAGCAGGCCGAAGAGCTGGTCAGTGCCGGTGTCGAACAGTTTCAGCAGCGTTTGCGGGCGCTGGATGCGGTGGAAGTGATTCGTGCTTACCGTGCCCGTATGGATGCGCTTAGAGAACAGGAACTGGCGCGGGTTCTGGCCGCGCTGGAGCGGGGCGAGCCCGCCGAGCAGTTGCTGCGCCAGCTGGCGCGCAACCTCACCAATAAAATGATGCATACCCCCAGTGTGCAGTTGCGTCAGGCCGGAGCCGCCGGTGCTTCGGAGCAGCTGGAATGGGCGCGTGAACTTCTAGGACTGGATACGGGCAAGTGATGAAAGCCTCCATTATTAGCAAGCTGGAAACTCTGGATGAGCGCTATCAGGAGCTCGCGGCGCTGCTCAGCGATCCCGAGGTGATCGGTGATCAGACACGGTTTCGCAAGTATTCCTGCGAGTACGCCGAGCTTGAGGCGGTGGTCGGCTGTTTCGGCCGTTACCGGCAGGCCGAGGAAGATCTGGCCGAGGCGCAGCTGATGCTCGAGGACGAGGATGCCGATCTTCGCGAGATGGCTGCGGACGAGATCAAGCAGGCCGGCCAGCTGATCGAGGCGCTGGAAGCGGAACTGCAGGTGCTGCTGCTGCCCAAGGATCCCAACGACGGGCGCAATATCTATCTCGAGATTCGTGCCGGTGCCGGCGGCGACGAAGCGGCCATCTTTGCCGGCGACCTGTTCCGCATGTACAGCCGCTATGCCGAAAAGCAGCGCTGGAAGGTCGAGGTGCTCAGTGCCAGTGAGGGTGAGCATGGCGGATTCAAGGAGATCATCAGCCGCGTGGTGGGCGCCGAAGTCTACGGTCATCTGAAATTCGAGTCCGGCGGTCATCGGGTGCAGCGTGTGCCGGAAACCGAGTCGCAGGGGCGGGTCCATACCTCGGCCTGTACCGTGGCGATCATTCCCGAGCCGGACGAACAGGCCGCGGTGAATATTCGCAAGGAAGAGCTGCGTATCGATACCTACCGCTCTTCCGGTGCCGGTGGTCAGCACGTCAACACCACCGATTCCGCGGTGCGGATAACCCACCTGCCGACCGGGATCGTGGTCGAGTGTCAGGATGAGCGTTCCCAGCACAAGAACAAGGCGCGTGCCATGAGTCTGCTGGCGGCCAAGATCGAGGCCGAGCAGCAGGCCAAGCAGGCGGCGGAAACCGCCAGTCTGCGCAAGGGGCTGGTGGGCAGTGGCGATCGCTCCGAACGGGTGCGGACCTACAACTACCCCCAGGGCCGGGTGTCCGATCACCGCATCAACCTGACCCTGTACCGCCTGCCGGAGATTGTGGCCGGCGATCTTGATTGCGTGATCGGGCCGCTGCGTCAGGAAGAGCAGGCCGAGCTTCTGGCCGCGCTGGCGGACAACGCCTGATGCTGACCGTGGCACGTTGTCAGGAGCGCGCGCTGGGCCTTGATAGCCCGACGCCCGAGCTCGACCTTGAAATTCTGCTCGAGCATTGCCTGCAGCGCTCGCCGATCTGGTTGCGCCTGCACGGCGATTATGTGCTGAGCGAGGCTGAGGCCGAATCCTTCGAAGCCCTGTATCGGCGTCGGGTTGCCGGCGAGCCGGTGGCATATCTGATCGGCCACTGGGGCTTCTGGAGCCTTGATCTTGAAGTGTCGCCCGAGACGCTGATCCCGCGTCCGGATACCGAGTTGTTGGTCGAGGTCGGTCTGGAGCTTGGCGATGCTTTTGCATCGGCGTATCCCGAACAGTCAATGCAGGTGGTTGATCTCGGTACCGGTACCGGTGCGGTAGCGCTGGCGCTGGCCAGGGAACGCCCGCGCTGGCAGGTGCTGGCCACCGATCGCATCCATGGTGCGGTGGCGCTGGCCCGGCGCAACGCGGTGCGCAACGGTATCGCGTCGCTTGAAGTGCGACAGGGCAGCTGGTTCGAGCCCCTGGAAGATCAGCAGGCACTGGCGCTGATCGTCAGCAATCCGCCCTATATTCCGCTCGATGACAGCCACCTGCATCTGGGTGATGTGCGTTTCGAGCCGGCCTCGGCGCTGGTTGCCGGTAATGACGGGCTGGACGATATTCGCCTGATCTGTGCTCAGGCGCCGGCGCATCTCGCTTCGGGTGGCGCCCTGGCCCTTGAGCATGGGTTTGATCAGGGCGCGGCGGTGCGCGCCATTCTGACCGCGGCCGGTTTTACCCGGGTGCAGACACGCCGGGATCTGGGTGGGCAGGATCGTGTCAGTTACGGAATCTGGAGCGCCTGAGGGCCTTCCTGCAAGTGATAGAGTGAGGATGCTTATGCTGACCGATCAGCAGCTTTTACGTTACAACCGCCACATCATGCTGGGTCAGCTCGATATCGAAGGGCAGCAGAAGCTGCTGGACGCCCGCGTACTGATCATTGGCGTCGGGGGGCTGGGCAGCCCGGTTGCGCTCTATCTGGCGGCCTCCGGTGTCGGTCAGCTGGTGCTGGTGGATGACGATCAGGTCGAGCTGTCCAATCTGCAGCGCCAGATCATTCACGACAGCGACAGCATCGATCTCGACAAGGTCGAATCCGGTCGACGCCATATCGCTCGCATCAACCCGGATGTGGTGGTGCATACCTACAACTGTCGTCTGGAAGGTGAGGCGCTGGCCGCAGAAGTGGCTGCAGCCGATCTGGTGGTCGACTGTACCGACAACTTCAAGACGCGTTTTGCCCTTAACGAGGCCTGTTATGCGGCCCGTACGCCCCTCGTTTCAGGGGCTGCGATCGGCTTCAGTGGCCAGATTTCGGTCTTCGATCCGCGGGTCGAAAACGCACCCTGTTACCGCTGTCTGTATCAGGAAGATGATGCCCGCGCACTCAGCTGTGCCGAGGCGGGTGTGATTGCTCCTCTGGTGGGCGTCATCGGTACGGCACAGGCGCTTGAAGCGGTGAAGCTTCTGGCCGGACTGGGCGAGCCCTTGACCGGTCGCCTGCTGGTTTTTGATGCTCTGGCGCACCAGTGGCAGAGCCTGAAACTGCCGAAAAACCCCGATTGCCCGGTCTGCGGTCAGGGGCATTGAGGCGCCTGCAGCGAGCTTTACTCGTTATTTGTTGTTCAGGTTGATTAACCTGAAGTTCAGGTGATGTATGGTTAAGTGATCGTCGCGCGGTTTGTGACGAGAAAACCGTGCATCACGTAAACCTGCCTGAATGTTCAGGTGCGACAGATAAGGAGACCCGATGAACGCGCGTCTGAAGGCCTTTTTTGCCAGTGATATTGCCAGCGGCGTGTTGCTGATTATCGCCACGGTGCTGGCCATGATTGCAGCCAACTCGGCATTGAGTGGCTATTACTCTGATTTTCTGAATATCCCGGTGGCGCTGGTCTTCGGTCCCCTTGAAATCGCCAAGCCCCTGCTGCTGTGGATCAATGACGGTCTGATGGCCGTGTTCTTCCTGCTGATCGGACTTGAAGTAAAACGCGAATTCATCAGCGGCGAGCTGTCCAGCCGTTCTCAGGTCATGCTGCCCGGTATGGCGGCGGTCGGGGGCATGATTGTTCCCGCGCTGCTGTACGTGCTGGTGAACTGGGGCGATGCCGGCGCGCTCAAGGGCTGGGCGATTCCGGCTGCGACGGATATCGCCTTTGCCCTCGGTGTGCTGGCCATGCTGGGCAAGCGTGTTCCGGCGGCGCTGAAGGTGTTCCTGCTGGCGCTGGCGATC
>CAYWUD010000014.1:15100-18890 GCA_964461355.1 uncultured Pseudomonadales bacterium
GTGATTATTGCGCTGTTCGATACCGCACAGCTGTCCATCGGTTCGCTGCTGCTGGGGCTGCTGTTCCTTGGCGTGCTGGTGATGCTCAATCGCTTCAAGGTCACCAAGATCTGGCCCTACCTCTTGGTCGGTGCGTTCCTCTGGATCTGCGTGCTCAAATCCGGTGTGCATGCCACCCTTGCCGGCGTAGCTCTGGCCTTTACCATTCCGCTTGAGGTCTACAAGGACGGGCGTTCGCATTCGCCGCTGCGTCATCTCGAGCACAGTCTGCATGCCGGGGTATCCTTTGTCATTCTGCCGATCTTTGCCTTTGCCAATGCCGGTATTGGGCTGGGGATGGCTGATCTTGTGGGCTCGGTCGATCCGA
This sequence comes from uncultured Pseudomonadales bacterium, assembly GCA_964461355.1. Taxonomy (GTDB): domain Bacteria; phylum Pseudomonadota; class Gammaproteobacteria; order Pseudomonadales; family CAYWUD01; genus CAYWUD01. The sequence goes on from CAYWUD010000014.1 coordinate 15,468, forward strand.
TCCCGCTGGGCGTGATTGTCGGCCTCTTTATCGGCAAGCAGTGCGGCGTGTTCGGGTTTACCTGGCTGTGCATCAAGTTTGGCTGGTCGCAGCTGCCGACCGGTACCAACTGGATGCATATCTACGGGATGTCGCTGCTCTGCGGTATCGGCTTTACCATGAGCCTGTTTGTCGGTGGTCTGGCATTCGAGTCGATCCCCGAGTATATGGGTGATGAGCGCATCGGTATCATTTTCGGTTCGTTGCTTTCCGGGATCATGGGCTACAGCGTGCTGCGCTGGTTCTGTGGCGAGAAGGAAGGTGCGGCACAGCCGGCCTGATCCGGGCTTATCGTTGCGCAAAAAATTCAATACACTGCATAAAACCGGCGTTTGCCGGTTTTATGCTATAGGCGCGGGGGGAGGCCGAAGGGCCTTTGCGCAGGGAAACAAGGGGAGTCTATGCCAGGGCGTGGAGTGTTGTTGGTCAATCTGGGGTCACCCGATTCGGCCGATGAAAAGGATGTACGTCGTTATCTGAACCAGTTTCTGATGGATCCGCATGTGATCGATCGGCCCTGGGGGCAGCGTCGTTTTATTGTCAGTGCTTTTGTCCTGCCGGGACGCGCGGCCAAATCGGCCGAAGCCTATCGCAGCATCTGGTGGCCCGAGGGAGCGCCGCTGAAAGTGATCAGCCAGCGTCTCTGTGACAAGGTGCAGGCGCAGACCGATCTGCCGGTAGCGCTGGGGATGCGTTATGGCTCGCCGTCGATCGCCGATGCGCTGAAGGAGCTGGTGGCGCGTGACCCGATGCTTGAAGAGGTGCTGCTGGTGCCGCTCTATCCGCATTATGCGATGAGTACGGTCAAGTCGGTTGTGGCCGAAACCCAGCGCACGATTCGCAAGAACAAGCTGGCCCGGCTGCGTCTGAAGCAGGTGCTGCCGTTCTACAACAACCCTGATTACATCAAATGTCTGCTCGATTCGGCCGCGCCCTATCTGGAGCAGCCGTTCGATCATCTGCTGTTCAGTTACCACGGGGTGCCGGAACGCCATATCCGCAAGGATGATCCGACCGGAAATCACTGCCTGAAGAAGGATCAGTGCTGTCGCACCGCCTCCATGGCTCATGCGACCTGCTATCGCCATCAGGTGCTGGAAACCACCGAAGCCTTTGTGGCGGCGGCCGGATTGTCCGAGGAGCAGTATTCCGTGGCGTTTCAGTCGCGGCTCGGGCGGGACAAGTGGCTCGAGCCGACGACCGAGTCGCGTCTGGCTGAGCTGGCCGCCGCCGGCAAGAAGCGGGTGCTGGTGATCTGCCCGGCGTTTGTGGCCGACTGTCTGGAGACGTTGGAGGAGATTGGTATCCGCGGGCGAGAAGCGTTTTGCGCGGCCGGCGGCGAGGAGCTGACGCTGATTCCCTGTCTCAATGAGGCGGATGACTGGGCCCGGGTGCTGGCGCGCTGGGGTGAAAACGCCTGAAGCCTTTGCCCATAAAAAAGCCCGGAATCTTCCGGGCTTTTTTATGGCTGGTGGCCGTCTTATTCGAGGAACTGATACAGGCGCGGATCATCAAAGGCGCGCGTCAGCGCGGCACTGATGATGGCGTTCAGCAGCTCCTGATTGCGCTCGGTCCCGGGCGCCTTGGCAACCTTGAGTTGTTCGCTGGCACGGTAGCGGCCGGTAAAGCGCTGGCCGTCGACACGTTCGGCGACGATACGAACGCCAGCGTTCAGATCGATCTGGGTGACCAGTTCGCCGGGGGGCACCTGATAGCTCAGTTCGTCCAGGTAGAGGCGAAGTTGCAGCGGAGCCTGAGCGGAGATGGCGTCATAACCCTTCAGGCTCAGTGCCGCCGCGGCTGCGGCACGCAGGCGCTGCGGCAGGTCGATAGCGGTACTGATCAGGCTGGTTTCGGCATAGACGCCGCCGCGGCTGCCAACGATGACGCTGGGGCGCGCATCCAGAGCCTGCAGTTGAATCGGTGTGTGCGTGTCAGCGGGCTGGGCACTGACCTTGGCTTCAGGATACAGATCAACGGTCTGCGGGCTCAGGGCGCAGCCGCCGAGCGCCATGCACAGCAACAGAGCAAGGGCTCTGATATGAACGTACGCGTATTTCATCCGGTTCTCCTGCGCGGGTGAGGTTGCCCTGAGGCGTTTGGCCAGTGTATCGAAAAGTCTGTGTGCGGTGTTGTGACGGACGGCTGAATCGTCGTCGGTCTATGTGCTGTTTACAGCCAGCCCTTGCGCTTGAAGAACAGATAGGTACTGAAGGCGCTCAGCACCATCAGGCCGATCGACATCGGGTAGCCATAGGTCCAGTCCAGTTCCGGCATGTGAGCAAAGTTCATGCCGTAGGCGCTGGCGATCACGGTCGGTGGCAGGAACACGACTGCAGCCACCGAGAAGATCTTGATGATCTTGCTCTGCTCGAGGTTGATAAAACCCATGGTGGCATCGAGCAGGAAGTTGACCTTTTCGAACAGAAACGCGGTATGGGGCAGCAGCGAGTCGATGTCGCGCAGCATGTCACGAATCTGCTGCTGCTGCTCTTCCTCGAGCCAGCGCCGGCGGCTGCGCAGCAGATAGCGCAGGGAGCGCTCGGAGTCCATCAGGTTCAGGCGGATCTTGCCGTTGAAGTCTTCCTGTATGGTGATCTGGCGCAGCACCTTGTTGCGGTCGAACTGGCCACTGACTTCGTTGTCGTCTTCGAGCAGCACCTGGTGGCTGACCTCTTCAAGCGACTCGTACACCTCTTCGAGCTGGTCGGCCAGATAGTCCACCTTGGTGGTAAAGAGGAGCAGGAGGATGTCGATCGGGCTTTCAACCTCGACGTGCTCGCGCTTCATGTAGCTGCGCATCAGACGGAACAGGCCGATCTGCTCGTCGCGCATGGTCACCAGCATGTTCGGGCGCAGGTTGAAGGAAACGTTGTAGTTTCGGATCTCCTTGCCGATGCGGTGCGGGAAGAAGCTGTGGATGTGCAGGCCGTCCTTGTCGGTAAAGAAGCGTGAACTGGCCTCGATCTCGTTGAGATCTTCGACGTCCGGCAGTTCTTCGAGGAAGTAGCGGTCCAGCCACTGGCGCTCTTCGTCGCTGGGTTCGAGCACGTCGAGCCAGATACAGTCCTGCGGCAGAAAACTGTCGAGGCTCAGCTGTTCCGGCTGAATACGGCCCTGAAACTGTCGGTACGCTGTGATCATGGCTCTCTCCCACCTTGGCGAGCAAAGGTGGCAGGAGTCTAGCACAGCCGGAAGCCGGGTAACTGTCGGTAATTGTTACTAATTTTGTTTTGCCATCTAGGGGAATGGGTTACTTGTGCCGGGCTGTTTTTAATATTGCGTAAAAATGCTTTTCTGTAATCTTATATTGCCAATTAAGATGTTTTTTGGGCAATAAACGATGAGAAATGCGCTTTGTTTGGGCGTAATCTTTATGGCAAG
>CAYWUD010000015.1:0-18832 GCA_964461355.1 uncultured Pseudomonadales bacterium
GCCGTAGCAGCCCAACAGGAACCAGGCCAGAAGCCAGCTGCTGCCCCCGATCGGGGTCAGCCAGACCAGCGCCCGGATTCCGGTTAATGCAAGAAGATAGAGGCTGCCGCTAAACAGCAGGATACCGAGTACCAGCGCGAGCATCGCGCCCAGCAGCAGACGGTTGCGCGGTGTGCGCAACAGCCCCATGGCCACTCCGCCCAGCGCCAGAGAGTGCCAGAACTGATACTGCACAGCGGTCTGCCACCAGCCAAGCTCGGTGGCATCGAGGCGTCCACTCAGAGCATGGGCGCCAAAGGCGCCGAGTGCCACGGCCAGAAAGCCGCCAATAGCGGCTGCAAGCAATGCAATGGAACCCATTTCAGCCTCCTGTCATTGTGCGCGAGTATAGGGATTTTGACCGCAAACCGCATCGGCAATCGCCACTACAGAGGGGAAAATCCACACGGGTTAGGTGCGCCATAAAAAAACCGCCCGAGAGGGGCGGCTTGCTTGGCGTGGCGTGGCGTGGCGGTGGCTCAGGCCGGACTCAAGGCCTGTTTGAGCTTTTTCATCGCATTCTTTTCCAGCTGGCGAATACGCTCGGCCGAAACACCGTACTGCGCGGCCAGATCGTGCAGCGTAGCCTTCTGTTCGCTCAACCAGCGTTGACGCAGAATATCGCAGCTGCGCTCATCCAGACTCTCAAGCGCCTGCATCAAACCTTCTCGGCTGCTGTGATCCCAGTCGGCATCCTCGATCAGCATCGCAGGATCGGCACTCTTGTCTTCAAGGTAATAAACCGGCGCCTGGGCATTGCTCTCTTCGTCACTGCCGGGTGCACCGTCAAAGGAGGTGTCCTGGCTGGCCAGACGCCCCTCCATCTCGCGCACAACCTCGGGCTCGACCCCCAGATCATCAGCGACCGCCTTGAGTTCTTCCTGATTCAGCCAGGACAGGCGCTTTTTCGCACTGCGCAGATTAAAGAACAGTTTGCGCTGCGCCTTGGTGGTGGCGATCTTCACAATCCGCCAGTTGCGCAGGATATATTCATGGATCTCGGCCTTGATCCAGTGCACAGCAAAGGAAACCAGCCGCACGCCGACTTCCGGATTGAAGCGTTTGACAGCCTTCATCAGACCGACATTGCCTTCCTGCACCAGATCGGCCAGCGGCAGACCATAACCGCGATAACTGCGGGCAATATGGACGACAAAGCGCAGGTGCGACATGACCAGCTGTCGCGCTGCTTCCAGATCGTTCTGATAGTACAGACGTTCGGACAGCGCGCGCTCCTGCTCGACTGATAGCACCGCAATGCCGCTGACGGACTGAACATAGGCATCGATATTGCGTCCAGGTGCCAGATTGACTGCAGGAATCAGACTGCTTCCCATAAAACTCCTCGTTAAACAGTAACAACCAGTGAATACCGTAATAACCCGTTGCAACCCTGCCGGTTGCATCGCCCTATATTAGCATCCCTGCATTAGGCAGGGTAACCACCGATTAGTTCCACAGTTTCGCTGCACGTTAATCTAGGTCGGGGCGAAGTGCGTGAGGCTAACTCGGCTCGATGTCACGTAGATGACGGTTGCAGGACAGCAACGCACCGAGCCAGCCGAGCAGGGTGCCGAGCAGCAGCAACAGAGCCGCACCGGACAACCCGAGCCCATGCAGGTGGAAGGCACCGGCGTAAAGCTGAACCAGCTGCGCAATCGGCCCGTCAAGCAGCAGCAACAACAGACTCACCAGCAGCAGTGCCAGAAGCGCGCCGCCCAGCCCGAGCCAGAAGCCAAGATACAGAAATGGCCGCCGCACATAAGCATTGCTGCCACCGACCAGCTTGACCACCAGAATCTCATCACGGCGCCGCTCGATCGCCAGGCGTGTGGTGTTGCCGATAATCAGCAGCACACCCGCCGCCAGCATCAGTCCCAGCGCCCAGGCCAGTCGCTGGCCGAACAGCAGCATACTATGCAGCTTCAGAATCCAGGCGCGATCGAGCTGTACCTGATCGACACCGGGCCAGGCAGACAGCTGCTGCTCCAGTGTGGCCAAGCGCTCCGGGTCGGACAGCTGAATGCGTGCGCTGAGCACCGCCGGCAGTGGGTTGCCCTCGAGCCCCGCCAGCACATCAGTCAGGCCGCTGCTTTGCTGAAAGTCGTCCAGTGCCTGCTGCGGAGAAATATAACGCACGCTATCGATGCCCGGCTGTGCCTGTAGCTGCTGCTGCAGCTCCAGACGTCGGGATTCGCCGAGATCAAGCTGCAGATAGAGCGAAATCCGCGGAATACCGTCAAGCCCGCGCGCCAGCACCTGTACATTGCTCATCAACAGCATAAAGAGGGTCGGCAGGGCCAGCGCGATGGCGATCACCGACCAGGACAGCAGCAGGCTCACCGGAAAACGCACCAGCTGCTGCAGCACCTCGCGTGCAACGGAACGGTGGTGACGAAGATGCACGCCCGGACCGCGCTGCGGCCCCTGTGAACGGCGATTGCTGCGTTCGGACGCAGCGCCCTTGGCACCGGCCATCAGCCACTGTCTCCTACCAGACGTCCTTCGTTAAGCGTCAGTACACGGTGCCCCATCCGGGTAATCAGAGACAGGTCATGGCTGGCAATCAGCACCGACACCCCGACCTGATTGAACTCGGCAAACAGCCGCATGATTTCCGCAGACAGCTGTGGATCGAGGTTGCCGGTGGGCTCATCGGCCAGCAGCAACGGCGGCTTGTTGACCACCGCCCGGGCAATGCCGACGCGCTGCTGCTCACCACCGGACAGCTCCAGAGGAAAACAGCGCTCCTTTTTCAGCAGCCCGACCTTGTCGAGCGCGGCGCGCACGCGCTTACCGATCTCGTCATCGGCATAGCCGGAAATCTTCAGCGGCAGTGCGACATTATCGAATACGCTGCGATCGAACAGCAGCTGGTGGTTCTGGAACACGACGCCGATATTGCGTCTGAGCGTGGGGATCTGCGCGGCACGCAGCTGCCCCACATCGTGACCGGCCACCCGCACGGTGCCGGCACTGGCGCGCTCCATACGCATGATCAGTTTCAACAGGGTGCTTTTGCCGGCACCGGAGTGCCCGGTCAGAAAGGCCATCTCGCCCCGAGCCAGGGCAAAACTGACCTGCTGCAGACCCGGCTGCCCGGTTCCGTAGCGTTTGCTGACCCGGTCAAACTGGATCATGGCGGTCATGCTCAGCCAAGCGCCTCAAGATCGAACAGCGCATCGACAAAGTCTGCGGCGCGGAACGGACGCAGATCATCGATCCCCTCGCCCACCCCGAGGAAACGGATCGGCAGCTCCATCTCCTTGGCCAGCGCGAAGACAATACCGCCCTTCGCAGTACCATCGAGCTTGGTCAGCGCCATGCCGGTCAGCCCGACCGCCTCGTGGAAAAACTTCGCCTGATTCAAGGCATTCTGACCGGTACCGGCGTCGACCACCAGCAGCACCTCATGCGGTGCTTCAGCATCGAGCTTGGCCATCACCCGCTTGACCTTGCTCAGCTCGTCCATCAGGTGACCCTTGTTGTGCAGTCGACCTGCCGTGTCGGCAATCAACACGTCGATATTGCGTGCTTTTGCCGCTTCCAGCGCATCGTAAATGACCGAGGCACTGTCAGCACCGGTATGCTGGGCCACCACCGGGATCTGGTTGCGCTCACCCCAGACCTGCAGCTGCTCGACAGCCGCGGCACGAAAGGTATCACCGGCAGCAAGCATCACTTTCTTGCCTTCCAGCTGCAGCTGCTTGGCCAGCTTGCCGATGGAAGTGGTCTTGCCGACGCCGTTGACGCCGACCACCAGAATAACGAACGGCTTTTTCTCGGCCGGGATCTGCAGCGGCGCATCGGCGCTGGCCAGCACCTGGGCCAGCTCCTGCTTGAGCGCCTGCATCAGCGCCGCGGCATCATCGAGTTCGTTGTAGCTGACCCGCTTGGCCAGTCGATCCATGATCTCGCGAGTGGTTTCAACCCCGACATCGGCCATCAGCAGCTGGGTTTCCAGTTCATCCATCAGGTCGTCATCGATCTCTTTCTGACCGATAAACAGGGTGACCAGACCATCACGGGTCTTCGCCAGTCCACGCTTGATGCGCCCGAAGAAACCGCCTCGGCTGACCGGCTCGGCCACCGGCTGTTCATCACGAGGACGCGTATCCAGTACCGCCTGCTCAGGCTCAGGCTCAGGCTCAGGCTCAGGCTCAGGCTCAGGCTCAGGCTCAGGGGCGATGGTATCGACCAGCGCTTCGGCAACAACCGGTGCACTCAAATCGGCCGGAAGTGTCTCGTCTGCAGCTGTTTCGAATTCATCCTGCAGCTCGTCCTCGCGAGCCAGCACGCCTGCAGCCTCGCTGGCTTCATCACGCACAGGTGCCGCTTCAACAGGCGCTTCGGTCGGTTCGACGGCCTCGGCAACGGCCTGATCTTCAACCGCCTGCTTTTTACGGCCAAAGGGCCAGAAACGGCGTTTTTCAGTCGCCGGAGATGTATCCTGATCGCCTTTTTTGGAACCAAACATAGAAAAAATAGGTCGCTTTACAGGGGTGGAGGGAGGATCGTTCGCTCGATCTCATCGGTCTGCGGTATCCTACCACTACTCCTGCACCGGGGGTATGTACCCAGATCACCACCATTCGACCCGAGCTACCGCCATGCGCATCCTGCACCTGTGTCTTGTTTTGCTGCTGAGTATCAGCAGCATCACCCAGGCCGGAACCTCACCCACAACGCACGAATATCTGCTCGATAACGGGCTCAAACTGATTGTTCGCGAGGATCACCGGGCCCCCGTGGTGGTTTCGATGGTCTGGTACAAGGTCGGCGGCAGCTACGAACCGCTGGGACTGACCGGTATTTCCCACGCGCTTGAACACATGATGTTCAAAAATACCGAGCAGCTGGATGCCGGCGAAGGCTCGCGCCTGCTGGCCGAATACGGCATCGAGGAAAACGCCTTCACTACCCGCGATTACACCGGCTATTACCAGCTCCTGAGCACCCAGAACCTGCCCCTGGCCTTTGCGCGCGAAGCCGATCGCATGCACGGCCTGACCCTGCAGCGCGATGAATTTGCCAAGGAGCTGCAGGTGGTCATGGAAGAGCGCAAGCTGCGCACCGACGATAACCCCCAGGCACGGTTGTACGAACGCTTTCTGGCGCTGGCCCATCAGGCCAGCCCCTACGGTAACCCGGTGGTCGGCTGGCAGCAGGATCTGGACCAGATGCAGGTCGAAGACCTCGCCGCCTGGTATCAGCAATGGTATGCCCCCAACAATGCCATTCTGGTAGTCGTCGGCGACGTCAACGGCCCCGATGTCCGCAGCCTTGCAGAACAGTATTTCGGCCCTCAGGTCCGCCATCCGTTGCCGAAAGCCAAGCAGCCCCGGGATCTGCCCGCACCGGGCCTGCGCCAGCTTGATCTTGCAAGTGACCAGGCACGCCTGCCGATGCTGCTGATCGGCTTCAATACGCCAAGTCTCAGTACCGCAGCAGAACTCTGGGAACCCTACGCCTTGAGGATGCTGGCCGCAGTCCTTGACGGTGGCGAAAGCGCCCGCTTCAGCCGTGAGCTGATCCGTGGTCAGGCACTGGCCGCAGGCGCCAGCGCCAGCTACGACGCCTTTGCCCGCGGCGACACCCTGTTTATGCTCAGCGCCACGCCGAACAGCGCCCAGACCGACCTTGCTCCTCTGGAGGTCGCGCTGATGGAGCAGATTCGCCGGATTCAGGAAACTCCGCCGTCGGTCGAGGAACTTGAACGCGTGCGCGCCCAGCTGATGGCCGATCTGGTCTTCAAACGCGACTCGGTTCAGCACCAGGCTCAGGAGATCGGCGCCCTCGAAAGCATCGGCCTCTCCTGGAAGCTGCTGGATCAGGATCTCGAACAGCTCCAGAGCATCACCCCGGAACAGATCCAGCAGGTTGCCCAGCGCTATCTGCGCACACCGCTGCAGACCATCGCCCGCCTGCGCCCGGCCACCAAGGAGGAATACTGATGGCCTTTCCGAAACAGCGCCTGATCAAGTACTGGATCCTGATTCTGGTGCTGCTGCTGCTGATTCCTCTGCTGCAGCGCCTCGACAACAATCAGCCGGACCCGCAGCCCGAAGTGCTGACCGCTGACGGGCATCGACTGGCGGTATTTCCCAGTATTCAGCAGACCCTCAAGCGCCTGCCGCTGACACCGGCGCCTGCGACCCTGCCGATCGAACGCTGGCAGACTGCCAATGGTGCCGAAGTGCTGTTCCTGCCGGCACCGGAAATCGACATGATCGATATCCGCCTGCTCTTTGACGCCGGTTCCGCCCGCGACGGTCTTCAGCCGGGCCTGGCGCAGATGACCAACGGCATGCTCGCCGAAGGCAGCCAGCAACATTCGGCCGACCAGATTGCCGCAGGCTTTGAGGCAGTCGGCGCTCAGTTCAGCAACGGTAGCCATCGCGACATGGCCATTCTCAGCCTGCGCAGCCTGAGCCATCCTGCCCAGCTGCAGCCGGCCCTGAACCTTTTTACCGAAGTCCTGGCGCAACCGCGTTTTGCCAGCGACGATCTTGAACGCACGCGCACACAGGCGCTCACCTACCTGCGTTATCAGGAGCAGCAGCCGGGCGCGCAGGCCAACAAGGCCTTTTTCCAGGGTCTCTACGGCACCCACCCCTATGCACACCCAAGCAGCGGTACTGTCGATAGCCTGAGCGTACTGACACCGGAGGATCTCAAGCGCTTCCACCGGCAGTATTATGTCGCCCGCAATCTGACCATCGCCCTGGTCGGCCGCCTCGATCCCGCAGAAGCCAAAGCCCTAGCCGAAACGATCAGCAGCGCCCTGCCAGAGGGACAGCGGCCCGCGCCGCTGCCGGCCGTAGCACCGCCTGAGGCACTGACACAACAGCTTACTCTGCCAACCGAGCAGACCACGGTGCTCGTCGGTACGCTCGGCGTCGACCGACAGGACCCGGATTATCCGGCCCTCTATCTCGCCAACCATATCCTCGGTGGCAACGGCTTCAGTTCACGCCTGATGCAGACCCTGCGCGAAGAGCGAGGTCTGACCTACGGCGCCTCCAGCGGGCTGACCCCGATGCACAGCAGCGGACCGTTCATGATCAGCTTCAAGACCCGTAACGATCAGGTCGATCAGGCGCTTTCGGTACTGCACCAGGAGCTGGAACGCTTTGCGCGCGAAGGACCAACCGCGGACGAACTTGACCACGCCAAACGCAATATTCTCGGCAGCTATCCGCTGGGCATCGCCAGCAATGCCAGTCTGGTGGCTCAGCTCGGCGTACTGGGCTTCTACGATCTGCCGAGCACGGAACTTAATGATTTTCTGGAAAGAATCAGCGCACTGGATGCCGCAGAGGTGCAGACGGCTATCGCCCGCATCCTGCAGCAGCCGCTGATCGAAATTACCGCCGGACAGCCGCAACGCGCCCAGGAATCTCAGGATGGTTAAACGCAAACGCCCCGCCACCCGCGTACAGGGCAGCAAGGAAGGCGGCCAGCTGCGTATCATTGCCGGCCTCTGGCGCGGCCGTAAGCTGCCGGTCCTCGAGCGCGAAGGGCTGCGTCCCACCGGAGATCGCGTACGCGAAACCCTGTTCAACTGGCTTCAGTTCGACCTGCCGGGCGCGCACTGTCTGGACGCCTTCAGTGGCAGCGGTGCGCTGGGTATCGAAGCGCTGTCGCGCGGTGCCGCAGCGGCCACCCTGCTCGAACGTGATCCGGGCGCGGCCCGCCAGCTGCAGCAGAATCTGAGGACCCTGCAGGCGGACAACGCCGAGGTCGTTCACACCGACAGTCTGGACTGGCTGGCCCAGCCCCATCGGCAGCGTTACGATCTGGTCTTTCTGGACCCACCGTTCCGTCAGGAACTGGTGCAGCGCTGCTGCCACCTGCTGGAGCAGCAGCAATGGCTGAACGCGCGCGCCTGGATCTATATCGAGAGCGAGCGGGAACTGGGAGCACCGCCTGTGCCCGAGCACTGGCATCTGCACCGGGAAAAACATACCGGCCAGCTCAGCTACCGTCTGTATCGGCGCGAATCGGAAGTTTTATAACTTATAGTTCTATAACAATCGGTTCTAATCCCGACAATTGAGCGCTCGGGGCGATTTCGCTACTATTTCGCGGATACTCTGCCCAAAGCTGAAATCTCTTTGCACGAGTGAGTATTGCCCCATGAAAACAGTGGTTTATCCCGGCACCTTCGACCCGATCACCAACGGCCATGCCGACCTGATCGAACGCGCAGCCCGCCTGTTCGACCGGGTGGTCGTAGCCGTGGCCTCGAATCCGAAGAAGCAGCCGCTGTTCGATCTGGACACCCGCGTCCAGCTGGCCCAGACCGTGACGGCACACCTGCCCAATGTCGAGGTTCAGGGCTTTAGCAATCTCCTGGTCGATTTTGTGCGCGAGGCCAATGCACGCTTTATTCTGCGCGGGCTGCGGGCGGTTTCGGATTTCGAGTACGAGTTTCAGCTGGCGAACATGAACCGGGCTCTGGCACCGGAAATTGAGAGTTTATTCCTCACCCCGGCTGAGCAATACTCCTACTTATCCTCCACTCTGGCGCGCGAGATCGCCGCTCTGGGTGGCGACATTTCCAAATTCGTGCACCCGGCCGTTGCCCGGGCGCTTGAGGACAAGCTTCAGCCCCAGAGCTAAGCTGAGGTTGGATCCGGGTGACAGCCGGTTCACGACCACCGATTAGAAGATAACGATCGACAGCCCGACCGCTGTCATAGATTGAGGTAGTGAATTAGCCATGGCATTGATTATCACTGACGATTGCATCAACTGTGATGTATGCGAACCGGAATGTCCCAACAGCGCCATCTCTCCCGGCGACGAGATCTATGAGATCGATCCCGACCTGTGCACCGAGTGTGTCGGCCACTACGACGAACCCCAGTGCGTTCAGGTCTGCCCGGTAGACTGCATCCCGAAAGACCCGGACCACGAAGAAAGTCAGGACGAGCTGATGCAGAAATACCTGATCATTACCGGTCAGGCATAACCGGCATCCGGCAATAAAAAAGGGCCTCAGGGCCCTTTTTTTGTACCACGCATCTGCACACTACTTGCTGTAGGTGCCCTGCTCGACCTGCTGCATGTTGTCGAGTTTTTGCAGCATCAGATCGGTCTTCTCATCAAGCTGACTGCCACTGGCTTCCACCTGATCAAGGCGGGCGTGAACCGCAGCCAGTTCTGCATCCAGATCATCCACTTCGCTCGATGACGCGGCCGGCGGCAACGGCTGGGTACAGCCCAGACAGCGGCGGAAGGTTTCACGGGCCGGCGCATACACCAGTGTTTCGGCCGCCTGATCAACGTTCTCCCCCAAGGCCGAAAACGGCAGCGTTACCACAAACAGGGCACTGCCCAGCACGGTCGCGCCAAAGGCCAGGGGACGAACAAACAGAGCATCCCCCATCATTTCCAGATAGCTCGGATCCTCGGCAATAACCCGGGTCTGGGTCTGCTGCGCGGCGGCCATCGGAGCGCTGAGCGCCACCGCAGTTGCCAGAGCAGTTGCCGCCAATCCTTTTCTCATAAGTTTCATAACGTCCCTGACTCCCTTTAGTGTTCGCTTCAGCAGATGGTGGAGCCTGCGCACACCGGCTACTGGCTGAAGGATGGCGAGTACTATAGCAAGATAAGCCTAGCTGTCACCTCGAGCTCGGACAATTGTGCACCGGGACACTGTACGCGCGTCACGATCGACCGGCTTACTTTTACTGTAGAACACGGAGCTTTGGCACGAGCCTATTGGGCGGGAGATTGACCGGTCAGGTCTGGCAATAGCGGCAAAAAACACTGCTGCGCTGACCGATCTGCACCTTGCTCAGCGGACGCCGGCAACGGCTGCACGGCTCGCCGGCGCGGCCATAGGTACTCAGTTCAATAGCGAAGTACCCGGGCTTGCCGTCACCGCCGACAAAATCCTTCAGCGTGGTGCCACCACAGGCAATCGCGCGGGAGAGCACCTGCTGGATCACATCGGCCAGGCGCTGGTAGCGTTTACGCGCAATCCGCCCGGCCTGGCGTTCAGGGTGGATACCGGCCATAAACAGGGCTTCGGTCGCGTAGATATTACCGACCCCGACCACCTGTCTGTTGTCCATGATAAAGGCCTTCACCGCCTGGCGACGGCCACGGGAGGCCTGATACAGATGCTCCCCCAGATCGGCACAGAGCAGCGGCTCGGGACCAAGATCCGCCAGCAGCGGATGCTGCAAGGGAGACTCACTCCAGAGCAGTGCACCAAAGCAGCGCGGATCGCACAGGCGCAGCGCCTGCCCGCTGGCCAGCACCAGATCGACATGGTCATGCTTGCCCGGGGCCTGATCGGCCGACACCAGACGCAGGCTGCCGCTCATCCCCAGATGGACGATCAACGAACCGCGTGCGGTATCCAGTAACAGATACTTGGCACGCCGGCGCACGGACAGAACTTCCAGACCCGGCAACAGCGAGGCAACCTCCTCGGCGACCGGCCAGCGCAGGCGCGCGCGACGCACGACTGCGCGGGTCACGCGCTGGCCCACGACATGGGGTTCAATCCCGCGGCGGGTGGTTTCGACCTCCGGCAGCTCCGGCATCGGCCTAGCCTGCGTGCACCTGGCGGTCGGGCAGATTACGCATCAGCAGCGAGTACTGATCGACCTGCATCCCCTCGGGTAGCGGAATCTTCACCCGGTGACCATTGCCCGGCGCGATCTCGACCGACTCGCCGCGCTTGTTCTCGATATGGCCGAGGCTAAACAGGCGGTTGCCCTGGGTCGTCATCAGCTCGAGGGTATCACCGCATTCAAACCGGTTTTTCACCTCGATCAGCAGCTGATCGCCCTGCTGCTCGAGCACCTCGCCGACAAACTGCTGCTGGGTACCAAAGGAGCTGCCGCGCTCGTAGTTCTGATACTCGTCGTGCACATGGCGACGGTAGAAGCCTTCGGTGTAACCACGGCTGGCCAGATTCTCCAGCACATCCATATACCCGCGATTGAAGGGACGTCCCGCCACCGCATCGTCGATCGCCTGGCGGTACACCTGTGCGGTACGCGCCACATAGTAGTGGCTCTTGGTCCGACCCTCGATCTTCAGCGAGTGCACACCCATTCGGGTCAGGCGCTCGACGTGCTGCACTGCACGCAGATCCTTCGAGTTCATGATGTAGGTGCCGTGCTCGTCTTCGAAGGCGGGCATATAGTCATCCGGACGGGTACCTTCCTGCAGCAGCACGATCTGATCGGACGGTGCACCCTGTCCCAGGGTCGGCTCAACCACCTGAACCGGCACCACATCACCGGACGGCGTTTCCACTGCCTCGTGAGCCTGGTACTGCCAGCGACAAGCATTGGTGCAAGTACCCTGGTTCGGGTCGCGGTGATTCATATAGCCCGACAGCAGGCAGCGGCCGGAGTAGGCGATACAGAGCGAACCGTGCACGAATACTTCAAGCTCGGTATCGGGACACTCTTCGCGGATCTCGGCGATCTCCTCAAGAGAGAGTTCGCGCGACAGGATGATGCGGCTTACCCCCTGCTTGGCCCAGAACTTCACACTGGCGAAGTTGACCACATTGGCCTGTACGGACAGATGCACCACCTGCTCCGGCCAGCGCTCGCGCACCATCATGATCAGACCGGGGTCGGACATGATCAGCGCATCGGGACCCATCGCAATTACCGGCTCGATATCGCGCAGGTAGGTGTGCACCTTGCTGTTGTGCGGCGCGATATTGCTGGCCAGATAAAACTGCTTGCCCAGCCGGTGCGCCTCATCGATCCCCTGCTGCAGGTGATCGAGGTCAAAGTCATTGTTGCGCACCCGCAGGCTGTAGCGCGGCTGACCGGCATATACGGCATCGGCGCCATAGGCAAAGGCATAGCGCATGTTGCGCAGGGTACCGGCCGGTGAAAGCAATTCAGGTTTGAAGCTCATAACTGTACTACCCAGATAACCAGACCCGCATCCTAACAGAGCGCCGACTGATCATAAAATAATCAATTTCCGCACTTTTTATAACGTTTATTCCGGGTACAAAAAAACCCGCCAAGGCGGGCTTTTTTGATACACCGAGTGCAGAAGCTTACTTGATCTTGGCTTCTTTGAACTCAACGTGCTTGCGAACAACCGGGTCATACTTCTTGAAGACCAGCTTGTCCGGGGTGTTACGCTTGTTCTTGTCGGTGGTGTAGTAGTAACCGGTGCCGGCGGTAGATACCAGCTTGATCTTGTCGCGGTTGCTGTTAGCCATTGCTCAACGCTCCTAAAAGAGTGGAAGACCGGAAAAGAGGTTTAGATCTTTTCGCCACGGGCACGCAGATCGGCCAGAACCGCATCAATACCCTTCTTGTCGATGACACGCATGCCCTTGGCAGAAACACGCAGTTTCACGAAGCGCTTTTCGGACTCAACCCAGAAACGGTGCTGGTGCAGGTTCGGGAGGAAGCGACGCTTGGTCTTGTTTTGAGCGTGGGAAACGTTGTTACCGGTGACAGGGCGCTTACCGGTTACCTGACAAACCTTGGACATCTTGCGATTCTCCAATTAATTGCCAGCCAGTAGCCCATCCGGGTCCGGCTGGAATATCTAAAATCTGTTTCGTAGCCGGTCCGGACAACGCCCGCGCCGACTAGCCAACCCGCAAAGAGCGGGCTTTATACCAGAATGACGGACCAGATACAAACCGAGCGGCTAAAAAACCGCCGTTTACCTGCATCAAGAGGCCTATGGCTTTCCTTGGTATAAATTGGCGGCGATTCTGGCATGAGCGGCACACAGAGGACTATCCGTACTTCTCACGATAATCTAGAGCAAGCCCCGTTCAGCCATCGAGGTTACCGCCAGATCACCGACCACCAGATGATCCAGCACCGGCACATCAATAAGCGCCAGCGCCGCACTCAGCTCCCGGGTGACACGAAGATCCATGGCGCTGGGTTCGACACGTCCGCTCGGATGATTGTGCGCCAGAATGACCGCTGCCGCATTATGGGCCAGCACCCGCTTGACCAGCTCGCGCGGATACACCACCGCACTTTCCAGAGAGCCTCGTGCCAGCTCTTCGAACCCCAGCAGACGATGCCCGCTATCGAGAAACAGCACCAGAAACACTTCGTGCTCAAGCCCCTTCAGCCGAGCCTGTAGCCAGCGGCGCACAACCTCCGGCGCATCCAGCAGCGAACCCTCGGCCAGACCGGCCTGTAAAAAACGCCGGCCCAGCTCCAGCGCCGCACAGAACTCGGCGTACTTGGCCGGGCCCACGCCCGGCAACCGACAGAAATCGGTCTGATTCTGCAGCAGCAGTCGACGCAGATCACCGGCCTGCTGCAACAGGGCCCGGGCCAGATCGACCGCACTCTGCCCGCGCGGACCTGAACGCAAAAAGATAGCCAGAAGCTCGGCATCCGAAAGGGCCTCGGCACCGCGCTCAAGCAGCTTTTCCCGGGGCCGCTCAGCGGACGGCCAGCCTCTGATACTCACACGCCCGCTCCCGGCCGGCACCGCCGAGCCTGTGACGACTAAGTTCTTACTCCGATACCGACCCTTTGCTATTCTTGGCCGCCGGCAACCAGAGGTTGCCTTTCAGTATGGTCAATGCAGCGGATCACCGGCGATGACAGAGTTACAGCAGAAACGGATTGTCCTTGGCATCAGCGGCGGCATCGCCGCCTACAAGAGCGCGGAGCTGATTCGGCTGCTGCGCAAGGCCGGCGCCGAAGTCCACGTAGTCATGACCGAAGCGGCCACGGCCTTTATTACCCCGCTGACCCTGCAGGCGCTCTCGGGCAACCCGGTGCATCTGGATGTCCTGGATCCGGCCACCGAGGCGAGTATCGGCCATATCGAGCTGGCCCGCTGGGCCGACCTGGTGCTGATCGCACCGGCCACGGCGAATGTGCTGGCCAAGCTCAACGCCGGCATTGCCGACGACCTGCTGACCACCATCTGCCTGGCCAGTCAGGCGCCGATTGCGGTCGCACCGGCGATGAATCTGGCGATGTGGGCCAATCCCGCCACCCAGCGCAATGCTCGGGCGCTGGCCGAGCGCGGCCTGCTGATTTTCGGTCCCGGCAGCGGCAGTCAGGCCTGCGGCGAAACCGGCCCCGGCCGCATGCTCGAACCGGCCGAACTGCTGGAGCTGTGTCGACAGCAGTTCCAGCCCGCGAAACTGGCCGGACGCAAGCTGGTGATCACCGCAGGACCGACCCGCGAAGCACTCGACCCGGTGCGCTACCTCTCCAATCACAGCTCCGGCAAGATGGGCTTTGCCCTCGCCGAGGCCGCCGCTGCAGCGGGCGCCGATGTCTGCCTGATTGCCGGCCCGGTGGCACTCGCCACCCCGCCCGGCGTTGAGCGCATCGATGTGATCAGCGCTTTGGAGATGGCCGCCGCCGTCGAACAGCAGCTGCCGGGCTGCACGCTCTTTATTGGCTGCGCCGCCGTCGCCGACTACCGCCCGGCAACGGCCGCCACACAGAAACTGAAAAAGGATCCGGCGCTGGCCGATCAGCAGGATCAGCCCGAGCTTCGCCTGGTGCGCAACCCCGATATCATCGCCACGGTCAGTCGCCACCCGCTGCGCCCGCGCCATGTGATCGGCTTTGCCGCCGAAACCGAACAGCTGCTCACCCATGCGCGCGACAAGCTGATGCGCAAGCAACTCGATCTGGTGATCGCCAATGATGTCTCGGGCACAGACAGCGGCTTTAACGCCGACGACAATAGCGTCACCCTGATCGGAGCGGATCTGCAGCACAGCCTGCCGAAAATGAACAAACAGGCGCTGGCCCGCGAACTGATCGCGTGGATCGCCGACACTTACTACACAGAAGACTGATCCCCATGAACACCACTATTCAGACCAAGATCCTCGATACCCGTCTGGGCAGCGAATTCCCTCTGCCCCATTACGCCACCGCCGGTTCTGCAGGGATGGACCTGCGCGCTATGCTGGATAAGGCCCTGACCCTCGAGCCCGGGCAGTGCGAACTGCTGCCGACCGGCATGGCGATCTATATCGAAGACCCGGGTCTGGCCGCCATGGTGCTGCCGCGTTCGGGTCTTGGCCACAAACACGGCGTGGTGCTGGGCAACCTGGTCGGCCTGATCGATTCGGACTACCAGGGCCAGCTGATGGTGTCCTGCTGGAATCGGGGTCAGGAGCCGTTCACCATCAATCCGGGCGAGCGGATTGCGCAACTGGTCCTGGTACCGGTTATTCAGGCCCAGCTGGAGCTGGTCGATGATTTTGTCGCCAGTGACCGCGGTCAGGGGGGCTTCGGCCATTCGGGCCGACACTAAGGACAGTCATGCTGCGGCCAGGCCGCAGCCCCGACACAAAAGGACAGGGGGTTAGAGTGGCCAAATTTTTGCGCAAGAAAAAGAGCGACAAACCAGCTGCAGAAAGCCAACCGGGGGGTAAGCGGGCCGAATCACGACGGGCCCTGCCTCGCTTTATCCTGCTGGCCGGATGCGCCGGCGCTCTCGGTGTGCTGCTCACCTTCTTCCTGCTGCAGCTATTGCTGATCGCCCCCTATCTCGAACAGACAGAGCGGCAGCAACAGCAGCAGAATCTTGCGACCGCAGCCGGGATCGTCAATCACCTGCAGGATCAGCTGCAACGCCAGACCCAGGCCCTGGCGGCCAGCCGCCCCGTCGCCGAATCGCTGATCACCCGCAATACCGCACTGCAGGCCCAGCTGGCCGACAGCGCCACCAGCGCCATCGGTGGTGCCCAACAGGTGCGTATCCGCACGATCGGCGATCATCAGCCGGATCGTTCCGGCAAGGTTCCGATGAACTTTGCTTCCATCGACCTGCAGCGCCGTGTCGAGCGCGGCCAGAGCGCCACACCGGAGTTTTCCAAGAATGGCGAGCACTGGACGTTGCAGAGCGCCGCACCGATTCGAAGCGGCAGCCGGATCATCGGCACCCTGCTGATTCAGTACGACCCGCAGGTACTCAGTCAGCCGCTGAGTGCCGTTCCCGTCACCCAGGGGCGTCTGGAACTGCTGCAACAGTTCAGCGGCAGCCCGCAACAGACGGTACTGAGCCAGGGCCAGGGCAGTGGTGAGGCGCGCAGCGAACCAACCCGCAATCCGCTGTGGACGCTGCGCTTTACTCCGACGTCCAGCCTGTTTGGCGACGGTCCCGATCCCCTGCGGACCACCGCGGCACTGGTAGCAGGCCTGCTGGTCGTGCTGCTTGGCACAGTGCTGGCAGCGCAGCGACAATACCGCGCCTACCGCGACGATGCCGCACGCCTGCTGGACTTCATCAAGAATCGCCTGGCCGGACAGACCCCGGACGCACCGGTCTTTCATGTCGCGCCCTTTCGCAATCTGGCCCTGACGCTGGCCGAGCTGCTGCAGAGCGTGCCACGCAAAAACGCCTCGACCCCGCGGCAGGAGCGTGCTGACGCTCCAGAACGCACCCAGGCGCCGGCTGCCGAGGTCGACCCTCAGGTCAGCCGCGGCAGCCTGCCACCGCTGCCTGACATTCTGGAAGCGAGTGACGACTTCAGCGCACCGCTGTTTCAGGATGAGGATATCCTCGAGCTCGACGACGACCTCGATGACCTGCTGATCGAAGAAGAGCCGACAACATCCGGCGCCGCAGATCTGCCACCGCGCGAGATCTTTCGCGCCTACGATATCCGCGGCATCGTCGGCCAGACCCTGACTGAAGGGGGGGTGACCCAGATCGGGCGCGCCATCGCCGCCGAACTGCTCGAGCAGGGCCAGTCCCGGGTTGTGGTCGGCATGGACGGCCGCCTCTCGAGCCCGGCCCTCAAGCAGTGCCTGCTGCAGGGTCTGACGCAGAGCGGTATCGATGTCATCGATATCGGCCAGGTGCCGACCCCGGTGCTCTACTTTGCCACCGTCGAACTGCAGTGCCCGAACGGAGTCATGATCACCGGCAGCCATAATCCGGCCGAATACAACGGCCTGAAGATCATGATCGACGGTCAGACCCTCGCCCAGAAGCAGATTCTGGCGCTGCACCAGCGCCTGCAGGAACAGCGTCTGCACAACGGCAACGGTTCGGTGCAGGATGCGCGCATCAACAGCCAGTATCAGGAACGCATTCTCGAGGACGTGGTGCTGGCCCGCCCGATGAAGGTAGTGGTCGATTGCGGCAACGGTGTTGCCGGCCCGGCCGTCAGCGCCCTGTACAACGACCTCGGCTGTGAAGTGATCGAGCTGTACTGCGACGTCGACGGCCAGGTCCCCAACCATCATCCCGACCCGAGCAAGCCGGCCAACCTCGAGGAGCTGATCGCGCGCGTCCAGCACGAGGACGCCGATCTGGGGCTGGCCTTCGATGGCGATGGCGACCGCGTCGGGCTGGTAACCAACCGCGGCCAGATTGTCTGGCCCGACCGCCTTCTGATGCTGCTCGCCCGTGACGTGGTCACCCGCAATCCCGGTGCCGACATCCTCTTCGACGTAAAGTGCACCCGCAAACTGAATGCCCTGATCAGCGGCCATGGCGGACGGCCGGTGATGTGTCAGACCGGCCATTCGCTGGTCAAGGCCAAGATGCAGGAAACCGGCGCTTTGCTGGCCGGCG
The DNA here is from genome assembly GCA_964461355.1 of uncultured Pseudomonadales bacterium. Lineage (GTDB taxonomy): Bacteria > Pseudomonadota > Gammaproteobacteria > Pseudomonadales > CAYWUD01 > CAYWUD01. The sequence goes on from CAYWUD010000015.1 coordinate 17,581, forward strand.
AGATGAGCGGCCATATCTTTTTCAAGGAGCGCTGGTACGGTTTTGATGACGGCATCTACAGCGGCGCGCGCCTGCTTGAGGTGCTCTCGGCCGATCTGCGCCCGGTGGACGAGCAGTTCGCCGACTTCCCCGAAGGCCATTGCACGCCGGAGATCAATATCCCGGTGGAGGAAAGCCGCAAGTTCGCTATTATCCAGCGTCTGGCCCAGGAAGGGGACTTTACCGGCGGCAGCCTGATCGATATCGACGGCCTGCGGGTCGAGTATCCCGACGGCTGGGGGCTGATTCGCGCATCGAATACCACACCGGTACTGGTGCTGCGTTTTGAAGCCGACTCTGACGAGGCGCTGCTGCGCCTGAAACACCTGTTCAAACAACAGCTGCTGAAGGTCGCGCCCGACCTCGACGCCAGCTTCTAACACCCAAGATCGCTTGATAACGCACCGGCACGGGCCGGTGCGTAAGGATGTCCGATGATCGCGCCCAACACGAACCCTGAACAAGTTGCCCATGTACTGACCGAAGCCCTGCCTTTTCTGCAGGAATTTGCCGGCAAGACGCTGGTCGTCAAATACGGCGGCAATGCCATGGAAAGCCCGGAACTGCAGAGCCGCTTTGCCCGCGATATCGTGCTGATGAAGGCGGTCGGCATCAATCCGGTCGTGGTCCACGGCGGCGGCCCGCAGATCGGTAACCTGCTCAAGCGACTCAACATCGAATCCCGCTTCGTCGAGGGGATGCGCGTCACCGACAGCGAAACCATGGATGTCGTGCAGATGGTCCTCGGCGGCCTGGTCAACAAGGAGATCGTCAGCCTGCTGAACCAGCACGGCGGCAAGGCGATCGGCCTGACCGGCAAGGACGCCAGCTTTATCCGCGCCCGCAAGCTGAAGGTCAAACGCCAGACTCCGGAGATGAAGGCACCGGAAATCATCGATATCGGCCACGTCGGCGAGGTCGAATCCATCGACAGCACCATCCTCAACATGCTGATCGACAGCGACTTTATTCCGGTCATCGCACCGATCGGCGTGGATGAGCAGGGACGTTCCTACAACATCAACGCCGACCTGGTGGCCGGCAAGGTGGCCGAAGTGCTGCAGGCCGAAAAACTGCTGCTGCTGACCAACATCTCCGGCCTGCTGGACAAGGAAGGCAATCTGCTGACCCGCCTCTCGGCACAGAAGGTCGATGAACTGATTGCCGACGGCACCATCCATGGTGGTATGCTACCGAATATCCGTTGCGCTCT
>CAYWUD010000016.1:0-17689 GCA_964461355.1 uncultured Pseudomonadales bacterium
TATTCCCTGGTACGCCGCGTGCTTGAGCAGCATCCGGTGGACGAGCCCCTGCACACCCAGCTGCTGGCCCCGACCCGGCTCTATCCCGATCTGGTGCAGCGTCTGCGTGCAGACTTCCCCCTGAAGGGACTGGCTCATATTACCGGTGGGGGGCTAGCCGCCAACCTTGCCCGTATCCTGCCCGCTCAAACCGGCGCCGAACTTGACCTTCGGTGCTGGCAGCGCCCGGCGCTCTTCCACTGGCTGCAGCAGCAGGGACCGATCGGCACCGAGGAGATGCTTGCCACCTTCAACTGTGGTCTGGGCATGCTGCTGATCATCGCCCCCGAGCACCGCGCGCGCGCGCGCCGCTGTCTAGAGGCGCTGAACGAACCCTGGCTCGAGGTCGGGCGGATTCTGTCCACAGAGGCCCATCAACCCCACGTTGCATACCGCCACCTCGATGCCTTCTGAACTCGCCATTTCCGTGCTGATCTCGGGTAACGGCAGCAACCTGCAGGCCCTGATCGAACGGCAGTCTGACCAGGGCTATCGTATTGCCCAGGTGCTGAGCAACAACCCCTCGGCCCACGGCCTGCTGCGCGCACAGAGCGCGGGTATCGACACACGAACGGTCGACCATCGCCAGTACGCAGACCGTGCCTGCTTTGAACAGGCACTGCGCGCCGCCCTCGATCACTCCTGCCAGCTGGTACTGATGGCCGGCTTCATGCGCATTCTGAGCGCCGGATTCCTGAATGCCCTGCACTGCCCGGTACTCAATATCCATCCGGCGCTGCTGCCCGCGTTCAGGGGGCTCGATACCCATCGGCGCGCACTGGATGCCGGAGCCCGGCAACACGGCTGCACGGTTCATATCGCCACCGCCGAACTCGATAGCGGCCCGATACTGGCTCAGGCGCCGCTAACAATCCGGCCGAACGATACCGAATCGTTGCTGTCAAAGCGCGTATTGCATCTTGAACATCAACTCTATCCCTGGGTCGTCGGCCTGATAGCCAAAGGCCGGCTGCAACTCGACGGTACTGCACCGCGTCTTGATGGAACCGTACTGCCGCCTCAGGGTCTGCAACAGAACTATGGATCGGATCTGCCCCATGAATATTAAACCCCTTCTTTCGCTCGGCCTGTGTGTACTGGCTCCGTTGAGCCAGGCTGAACTGCTGCCCTATACGGCCGAGTACAGTGCCAGCATGGCCGGTATTCCGGTCAACGGCTCGGCCATGCGCAGTTTCGCCCTGCTGCCCGATAACGGTTATCGGCTGGAGTCCTCTGCCGATCTGGTGCTGGTGAACATGAAAACCACCAGCCAGGGGCTGCTCAAACAGCCATTGCAGCCGCAGAGCTACCGCTACAAGCAGGGCGGGCTGGGCAAGAAAAGAAGTCGCAGCGCCGAATTCGACTGGAGTCAGCAGAAAGTCGACAGCCACAAGAACGATCGCGCCTGGCAGCTGCCCCTTGAGCCCGGCACCTTTGATGAACTCAGCTATCAGGCCCAGCTGCGGCGCGATCTGAGCGAGGGCAAGCAGCAGCTGAACTATCGTGTGGTCGATGACGACGAACTCGACCTCTTCCGCTTCAGCATTCTGGGATCGGAAACCCTGCACACCCCGATGGGGGCGTTGAACACGGTGCGCGTTAAGCGTGAGCGCGACAGCAACAAGCGGGTGACCGAGATCTGGTTCGCCCCCGAGCTTGGCTATGTCCCGGTGCAGTTGCGCCAGCTGGAAAAGGACAAGGAATACCGGCTGGAAATCCGCTCTCTGACCCTTGATGGCCGCGTCATTCCCACTTCTGATCACTAAGGAGCTTTGCCCATGCGCATTCTGCACAGCATGCTGCGGGTCACCGACCTGGAGCGCTCGATTCGTTTCTATACCGACGTGATGGGCATGCGCCTGCTGCGCCGTTCCGACAACGAAGAGTACCGCTATACACTGGCCTTTCTCGGTTACGGTGATGAATCCGAAGGCGCCGTCCTCGAACTGACCTACAACTGGGACGTCGACCACTACGAAGCCGGTACCGCCTTTGGTCATATCGCCATCGGCGTCGAGGATCTGTACGCGACCGTGGAAAAAATTCGTGCCGCCGGCGGCACCATCAGCCGTGAACCCGGTCCGGTTCTGGGCGGCAGTACCGAAATCGCCTTTGTCCGCGATCCGGACAATTACGCGCTGGAGCTGATCGCCAGCAGGCAGGCAGGCCAAGGGCTGGGGGACTGACATACGCCTCTTTAGCCATAAAAAAACCGCGCTCAAGGCGCGGTTTTTTTATATCTGCCGACTGGATGCTTATTTCAGCATGCTGCGGCCTTTGCTGGCAGCAATACGCAGACGCAGCGCGTTCAGCTTGATGAAACCACCGGCATCGGCCTGGTTATAGGCACCGGCATCATCTTCGAACGTGCAGATACCCTGATCGTACAGGGTGTCATCCGACTCACGACCGACAACAACGACATTACCCTTGTACAGCTTCAGGCGTACGCGACCGTTCACAAAAGACTGGGACTCATCGATCATCTGCTGCAGCATCTGACGCTCCGGCGCCCACCAGTAACCGTTGTAGATCAGCTCGGCATATTTCGGCATCAGGCTGTCTTTGAGGTGCGCCACTTCACGGTCCAGAGTGATGGACTCGATGGCACGGTGCGCCTTCAGCATGATGGTGCCTCCAGGTGTCTCGTAGCAGCCACGCGCCTTCATGCCCACGTAACGGTTCTCGACGATATCGGTACGACCGATACCGTTGGCACCACCGACCTTGTTCAGGTGCGCCAGAACTTCGGCCGGGGTCATCTCCTGACCGTCGATCGCCACGATGTCACCCTGCTTGTAGGTCAGCTCGATGTAGGTCGCCTGATCCGGAGCCGCTTCCGGAGAAACGGTCCAGCGCCACATATCTTCTTCCGGCTCGTTCCACGGATTTTCCAGCTGATCGCCTTCGTAGGAGATGTGCAGCAGGTTGGCATCCATGGAGTAAGGGCTTTTGCCCTTTTTCTTCTCGACCACGATACCGTGCTTTTCACAGTAGGCCAGCAGGGATTCACGGGAGTTCAGATCCCAGTCACGCCACGGAGCGATGACCTGAATACCCGGCTTCAGTGCGTAGGCGCCCAGCTCAAAACGTACCTGGTCGTTACCCTTGCCGGTGGCACCGTGGGAGATGGCATCGGCACCGGTTTCGTTGGCGATCTCGACCAGACGCTTGGCGATCAGCGGACGCGCAATGGAAGTACCCAGCAGGTACTCACCTTCGTAAATGCAGTTGGCGCGGAACATCGGGAAAACGAAATCGCGGGCAAACTCTTCTCGCAGATCTTCGATGTAGATCTCCTTGATCCCCATCGCTTCAGCCTTGGCACGAGCCGGCTCGACCTCTTCACCCTGACCCAGGTCGGCGGTGAACGTCACCACTTCACACTGATAGGTATGTTGCAGCCATTTCGCGATCACGGAGGTATCCAGACCGCCTGAATAGGCCAGTACTACTTTCTTGATATCTTTCATGTGAATTCAGACTCCGGAAAAAGTCTCGATTCGATCGACCAGAACGGTCGATGCGGACAGATTGCTGCGAGAATTGCGGCCGTATTCTACTGATGCCGAAGGCCAGTGCCTAGCCTTGTTGACCCCCGTTTCTTTACAAAGGGGCAAAAAATCGCGCCAAAGACGTCTTTAATACGCGAAACGCCCTACCCGAAACGGCGCCGGTCAAGGCGCCGTCGCAGCCGGCAGACCGGTATCAAGGCCTGAATTGGGCAGATCCGAATCGAGCCCCGAGTTCGGCAGCGCCTGATCCAGCCCGGCGGCCGGTGACAGCGCCGAAGGCGCAGCATCGGAAGCAGCTCCCGGCTCGGTAGCACGACCAGGCTCGGCACGCGCCTGAGCCGGCAAGGCTGCGTTCTGCGGCGGTGCAAACGGCGTACCGGCGTCCTCAGCCGGATCGGTCTGGACCTGCGGCGCGCTCGCCGGCTGGGCCGGCGTTGCTTCCGGAGACAGCGTAGCGCTCGGCGCCAGCGTTCCGGTATCCGGATCAACCGCATCGATCGCCTGCTCGAGCTGGCGCGCACGCCGCTCGGCCTTGCGCGCATCGCGCTCGACCTCGAATTTCTTCTTCAGCTGCAGCGTTACCCGCCGGTTCAGCGCGCGGTTGGCGGCGCTGTTGTTTTTCACCACCGGATAACGCTCGCCATGAAAGCGCACCAGCATCATCGATTCATCGATGCCGAAGGAGGTGAGGTAGTCGCGCACCTCGGCGGCCCGCTCGCGGGACAGCTCACGGTTTTTCAGGCGCCGGCCAATATCGTCGGTATGGCCGTCAATAACGATCTGCGCGATCTCCGGGTCGGCCTTGATATAGAGAGCAATGCTGTCGAGGATTTCGGTATTTTCCTCACTGAGCACTTCCTTGCTGGTATCGAAGTACAGCGCCGTGCGGCGAATCTGATCGAAGTTCACCGGCAGCAGGGTTGCCAGGCAGTCCATATAACCGCGATAGGCCTGCTGGAAATTGACCGTCGACAGGCGCACATCAATTGTCTCGTTGGAGTCAAACCAGGCCAGCCGCTGAATGGCCGCCCCCTGCCCGTCGCGCAGGGCCGAAAGCATCTGGGTCGGAATCGGTCCGGCCAGGCGCACCGGCTGACGCCCGGCACGCACCTTGATTTCCCCCAGAGGGTGGCTGCGGCTCAGTTGATCCCAGTGCGGCGGCTGTTGCACCACCCGGGCCAGCCCCTTCTGCATGGGTCGCTGCCAGCTGGTGAGAAGGAAACTCGCCTGTTCACCGGCACGGGTCACGAATTCCGCCGCACCATAACCGGGAATCGGATGCTTGAGGCGACACTCGAAAATATCGCCCTCGGTATCCCAACGGGAATTATCCAGCCCGGCCGAAAAGATGGTGGCCGAGGCAGCAACCGGGATCAGGGTTGCCACGCACAGACACAGGATGCGCCACATAGGAAGTAGACCTCTGTTATTCTGCATCGGTTATCGGCCTGTACGCGCAAAACTTTACCCCTCTGTCACATCCTCGGGGCTTCAGGTAGCATGAGCCCCTACGCATTTTTATTCCGGCCGATATCTAGAGCTGCCCCATGACCGATACCCTGACCCTGTGCAGGCCCGATGACTGGCACCTGCACCTGCGTGACGCTGCCGCCCGCTATCTGGGCCGCGCCATCATCATGCCCAACCTGACCCCCCCGGCCACCGATGCAGCTGCGATCGCTGCCTATCGCCAGCGCATCTGCAGCGAACTCCCGACCGACAGCGCCTTTGAGCCGCTGATGACCCTGTATCTGACCGATCAGACCAGCGCCGAGAGCATTCGCGCCGCCCGCGCACAGGGCGTGGTGGCCGCCAAGCTGTATCCGGCCGGCGCCACCACCAATTCGGCCTCCGGCGTTACCGATATCGAGCGGATCATCCCCGCCCTTGAAGCGATGGCGGAAACCGGCATGCTGCTCCTGGTCCATGGAGAAGTCACCGACAGCCAGATCGATATCTTTGACCGCGAAAAGGTCTTTATCGACCAGAAGCTGATCCCGCTGGTCGAACGTCTGCCGCAGCTCAAGGTGGTGATGGAGCACATTACCACCAAGGATGCCGCTGACTTTGTGCGCGGTGCCGGCAGCCAGATCGGCGCAACGCTGACCCCTCAGCACCTGATGTTCAACCGCAACCATATGCTGGTCGGCGGTATCAAGCCGCATTATTTCTGTCTGCCGATCCTCAAGCGCAACACCCACCAGCTGGCGCTGCAGGATGTGGCGGTCAGCGGCAACCCGAAATTCTTCCTCGGTACCGATTCGGCGCCCCATGCGCGCGGCAAAAAGGAAAGCGCCTGCGGCTGTGCCGGCTGCTATACCGCATACGCTCCGATCGAACTGTACGCTGAGATCTTCGAAGAGCTCGGTGCCCTGGACAAGCTCGAAGCCTTTGCCAGCCACTTCGGTCCGGATTTCTATGGCCTGGCGCGCAACAGCGATACCATCACGCTGGTCCGCCGCGAATGGCAGGTCCCCGAATCCCTGGACTTTGGTCAGGAACAGCTGGTGCCGCTGTGTGCCGGGCAAACTCTGCACTGGCAAGTCCAGGCTTAAGGAAGCAGCTTGAGTAGTTTTCACAAACCCGAACTCGCCAACCGGTTTCGCGGCTTTCTGCCGGTCGTGATCGATGTTGAAACGGGCGGTTTCAACGCCGAGAAGGATGCGCTGCTGGAGATTGCGGCGGTCACGGTGGCGATGGACGAGGAAGGTTTTCTCTATCCGGACCGTTCCATCAACTGCCCGGTCATCCCCTTCGAGGGGGCCAATATCGAGCCGGCCGCGCTGGAGTTCACCGGGATCGACCCGAACGATCCGGGCCGCGGCGCGATCAGTGAACATGATGCGCTGGGCAACATCTTCAAGATGGTGCGCAAGGCGATGAAGGCGTCCGGCTGCACCCGGGCCATTCTGGTCGGCCACAATGCCAACTTCGACCTGGGCTTTCTGAACGCGGCCATTGCCCGTTCAGGCATCAAACGCAGCCCCTTCCATCCGTTCTGCGCCTTCGACACCGCTACCCTGGCGGGACTGATCTATGGCCAGACCGTGCTGGCCCGCGCCTGTGAATCAGCGGACATCAGCTTTTCCAATGCCGAAGCCCACTCGGCGCTCTACGACACGGAAAAGACCGCTGAACTTTTCTGTGGCATGGTCAACCGCTGGAAGGAAATTGGCGGCTGGTCGCTGTACGGCGAGCAGGGCTGAGCAGATCCCGATATAAAAAAACCGCATCCTCAGATGCGGTTTTTTTACGTAGAGCCCGCGGCATGCAGGCTCTCGGGTAACGAAGCTTAGAGTTCGTCAGCGCTTTCGGACAGGTACTTGGCTACGCCTTCCGGAGACGCGTCCATACCCTTGTCGCCTTTTTTCCAGTTCGCCGGGCAGACTTCGCCGTGCTCTTCGTGGAACTGCAGGGCGTCTACCAGACGGATCAGCTCTTCCATGTTACGGCCCAGCGGCAGGTCGTTGACGATCTGGGAGCGCACCACGTTGTTCTTGTCGATCAGGAAGGCACCCCGGAAGGCAACACCACCTTCGGATTCAACGTCGTAGGCCTTGCAGATTTCGTGGGCCATGTCGGCTGCCAGAGTGTACTTGACCGGACCGATACCGCCTTCGTTCTGCGCAGTGTTACGCCATGCGTTGTGGGTGAAGTGGGAGTCGATGGAAACACCGATCACTTCCACGTTACGCTCTTTGAAGGCGTCTACACGGTGGTCCAGAGCGATCAGCTCGGACGGGCAGACAAAGGTGAAGTCCAGCGGGTAGAAGAAGACCAGTGCGTACTTGCCTTCTTTGGCCTGGTAGAGGTTGAACGAATCAACAATCTCGCCATTGCCCAGAACCGCGGGAACAGTAAAGTCAGGTGCTTGCTTGCCTACGAGTACGGCCATGATATCAAGTCTCCATCTTCATGGTTGTCTGGTTGAATTCCTTGTGGACGCTCTGCAAACCGGCCTTCGAACATCTTCGGCAGTCGCCATTCGCCGTCCAGGTGCTAGCCACTATACACAGCGCTCTTTGCGACAGCTAACCAAAACCGATTGAATTTTTTTAGGTTCTCAATAGCAGCAGGCTATTGATCTTGAAACACCTATTAACACAGCGTATTGGTCAACCATTCGGCCGGTGCAGAGCCCCTTGCACTATAGCAACTGTCGCGCGTGCGGCCCGGCATAAAAAAAGAGCCCCTGGGGGCTCTTGATTCAGAAGGCGCTGCCGCTTACTCCTGAGCGTCGGTCTCGGCACTGCCGACCGCGGCCTTGATCATCTTCTGCAGCTCGCCGCTTTCGTACATCTCCAGCATGATGTCGGACCCGCCGACCAGCTCGCCGGCAATCCACAGCTGCGGGAAGGTCGGCCAGTTGGCGTATTTCGGCAGGTTGGTACGAATTTCCGGGTTCGCCAGAATATCGACGTACGCAAAACGCTCACCACAGCCGATCAGAACCTGCGCCGCGCGGGAAGAAAAACCGCACTGGGGCATTTTCGGGGATCCCTTCATGTACAGCAGCACCGGGTTGCTCTCGATCTGCTGCTTGATCTGCTCCATGACGTCCATTCGATAACCTCTAAACTCTTGGATCTTGGAATGGCCAGTAGTTTACCGGAACACTCGGAAAAATACCCCAGACAAAACATAGGGTCTTTGCCGTGCCCGCCTCCTCCCGGAGCTGGCCCGCCCTGGCGAACGCTACGCATTGCCAAGCGCTGATCCCCTATTTACCATGAGCGGTCGCGCGAATGAAAGCGCTTTGTAAGCCCCTCTGACCTGTGTAAACGGAAACCATAATGCAAGCACAACCGCTGATGCCCACCTATGCGCGTCTTCCTGTGACCTTCACCCACGGTGAAGGAGCCTGGCTGTATGATGCCGAAGGTAATCGCTATCTGGATGCGCTGGCCGGTATCGCCGTATGCGGACTAGGCCATGCTCACCCGGCCGTTACCCGCACCATCAGCGAGCAGGCCGCCAAGCTGATCCACACCTCCAACCTGTATGGCGTAGAGGCTCAGGAAGCACTGGGCCGACGTCTGGTCGAGCTGACCGGCATGACCAACGTATTCTTCTCCAACTCCGGTGCCGAAGCCAACGAAGCAGCCATCAAACTGGCACGCCTGTATGGCCACAAGCGGGGGATCGAGCGCCCGGAAATTCTGGTCATGGACGGTGCGTTCCACGGCCGTACCCTGGCCACCCTGTCGGCGACCGCCAACAAGAAAGTACAGGAAGGCTTCGGTCCTCTGGTCGAGGGGTTTGTGCGGGTCCCGTTCAATGATCTTGACGCGGTGCGCAGCGCCATTGCCGCCCATCCCGACCTGGTGGCGATCATGCTTGAGCCGATTCAGGGCGAAGGCGGTCTGGCTACCCCGGCCGCCGAATACCTGCCGGGCCTGCGTGCACTGTGCGATGAACATGACCTGCTGCTGATCTGTGACGAGATTCAGACCGGTAACGGCCGTACCGGCAGCTACTTTGCCTTCCAGGACAGCGGCATCATTCCGGATGTACTGACCACCGCCAAGGGGCTGGGCAACGGCCTGCCGATCGGCGCCTGCCTGGCGCACAACGCGGCAGCCGAGCTGTTCGGTCCGGGCAACCACGGCTCCACCTTCGGCGGCAACCCGCTGGCCTGCGCCGTGGGCCTGACCGTGGTCGACACCATCCTCGGGGAGCACCTGTGTGAGCGTGCGACCGAGATCGGCACCCGTATCCGTGCCGCGGTGGCTGAACGCTACCAGGGCAACCCGGCGCTCAAGAGCCTGCGCGGCAAAGGGGCGATGATCGGGATCGAACTCGACCGCCCCTGTGCCGAACTGGTACAGGAAGCGCTCAAACTCGGTCTTCTGATCAACGTGACCGCAGGCTGCATCGTACGCCTGCTGCCGCCGCTGAACCTGAGTGATGCCGAGCTTGATGAGCTGATCAAGCGCCTGAGCCAGCTGCTCGACGCCTTTATCGGCTAACCGAGCGCTGCTGCCAAGCCCCGGCCAAGCCGGGGCTTTTTTTTGCGCGAACCAAGGGCGCGACGCACCTGAGCGGGACGTAAAAAGGCCCGGCGGCTCTTGCCCCCTGGCTGGCGATCCGTTAAAAAAGCGAATTGAAAACAATTTGCATTTCCGAGGCATTCCATGACCCCCCTGCTGGCTCTTGACAATATTTCCATTCATTACGGCCAGCAGCAGGTCGTCGAAGCCCTCAGTTGCCACGTCAATCCCGGCGATATCGTCAGTCTGCTCGGCCCCAGCGGCTGCGGCAAGACCACCACCCTGCGCGCCATCGCCGGCTTCGAGCCGATCAGCGGCGGTGAAATTCGCCTTGAAGGCAACCTGCTCTCCGATGCCCGACAGCAGCTGCCGCCCGAAGAACGTCACCTGGGCATGGTGTTTCAGGACTACGCTCTGTTTCCGCACCTCAATCTCTACGACAACATCTGTTTTGGCCTTGGACGCAGCGTCGACCGCCAGCAGGTCTGCAACCGTCTTCTCGAGCTGGTGAACCTGCCGGGGCTTGAGCGACGCTATCCGCACGAACTCTCCGGCGGCCAGCAGCAACGGGTCGCGCTGGCCCGCGCGCTGGCCCCGCAACCGAAACTGCTGCTGCTCGATGAACCCTTCTCCAATCTCGATGTTGACCTGCGCCGACGGCTGGCCCAGGAGGTCCGGGAAATTCTCAAACGCGAAGGAATCAGCGCGATCCTGGTCACCCATGACCAGGAAGAAGCCTTTGCCTTTGCCGACAAGGTCGGGGTCATGCGTGGTGGCCGCCTGCTGCAGTGGGATCAGCCCTACCAGCTGTACCACGAACCGGCCGACCGCTTCGTCGCCAACTTTATCGGCCAGGGCCACTTTATTCCGGCAACGGCGATCGATCCGCAGCAGGTCGACACGGAACTTGGCACCATCAGCGGCAACCGCGCCTATGCCTGGGAGCCCGGAACCGCCCTGGATCTCTTGCTGCGTCCGGATGATCTGATCTACTGCGCGCAGAGTCCCTATCAGGCCCGCATCCTGCGCAAGACCTTTATCGGCGCCATCACCCAGTACCGGCTGCAGCTCGACAGCGGGCTTGAGGTCGATGCGCTCCTGCCCAGCCACCATGACTTTGCCCCCGGAGCACGCATCGGGATCGCGGTGGCCTCGGACAACCTGGTGGCCTTTGAACGCCGCTCTGCCGCCTAGCAACTGATGGTTATCAATAGTTGTGCCTTTAATAAAATCGTTGCCACCGCCTATTGATAACCATCAATTTTCGTGCAGTACTCCGCACCTATCATGCTCTGCAACCCTCGCCCTTGAGGGCCGGGCACCGGAGATCACGGCAACTGCCTACTACCTGGCACTATTGAGCTTCCGACACACTCGATCAGCCCTGCATTCTCCGGCCTGCCCCCTTTCCTGATCCGCTGGCGGTCAGCGTTTCCCCACATTGCCCTCAAAAAATAGCGAGCCAGAGCGCTTGCCCGCACACGGCGCATCTTTTTCAATGCATAGGTGTTTTTCCGTATCCCCGGCATGGAGCTGTCACTCCGGTACGGAAACACTAAGGCCTGAAACAACAACAACGAAGACCACTCGGTCACACACCGAATCACCGTTGCAAGCGGATGCCGGCCGGTAACGGGCATTGGGGAGAATTCGATGAATCCAAAAGACTGGCGCATGTCCACCAAACTGCTGTGCGGCATCACCGCAGCACTGGTGGTTGCAATCGCGACCACCACGCTCGTCAACATCAACCAGCTCGAAGCGCTGATGGAAGAGCGGGTCACAACACAGGAACTGCCGATCGCTCTGGACGGGCTAAAAAGCGCGGTCGAAAAGGAACTGACCGTGCCGATCAGCGCCTCGCGCGCCATGGCCCGCAACACCTACCTCAGCCGCTGGCTGCGCGCAGGCGAGCCCGTTGAGGAAGGCGCTGCGGCAAGCGAATTTCTTACCCAGGCGAAAACCGAGTTTGGCGCCGTCAAGGCCTTTGTCGTCGGCGACTGCAGCCGCAACTACTACTCCGAGGCCGGACTCGTCACTACCCTGCAGCCCGGTTCCGATGGCTGGTATACCGGTTTCGTCAACAGCGGCAAGCCCTATGAACTGGTGATCGATGTCGACAAGGACAACGGCCGCCTGACCGCCTTTGTCAACGCTCGGGTCACCTATAACGGCGAGTTCCTGGGCATCGCCGGCGTCGGCCAGGGCGTCGACCGCTTATCGGAGATCGTCGCGGGCTTCAGGATCGGCGAAGAGGGCCAGGTGATTCTGGTCGACAGCGAAGGCCAGATCGCTGCACACCCGGACAAGACCCAGCTCGGCCGTCCGCTGTCGGCCGATCTCGGCGACAAGCTGGCCAGCCAGTTCATGCAGGCGCAGCGCTTCGACTACGCCCTCTACCACAGTGGTGATGAAGACTACATCTATGCCACCCAGCCGATCGAGCTGGTCCCGGGCTGGCGTATTGTGGCGAAGGTACCGACCCGTGAGCTCTACAGCGGCGTCTTTGCCGTTATTCAGAACTCAACCCTGAGCAGTGTACTGGTCGGAGTGGTGATGCTCGGTCTGGTGATGCTGCTGGTTCGCGGCATTGTCGCCCCCATGCGTCAGGTCGCGCAGTCACTGCAGGCGATCGGTCAGCAGGGAGGTGATCTGACCCAGCGTATCGAGATCGACCGCAACGACGAGCTGGGCGATCTGGTCAAGGGCTTCAACCAGTTTATCGACAAGCTGCACGACATCGTCAGCCGCGTGGTCAGCGACAACGACCAGCTGGCTCATGCGCTCAAGGAGGTCGTCAACAACATGTCGACCGCCTCGGCCCAGTCCGGTGAGGTACAGCACAACACCGACCGTGTAGCTGCGGCCGTGCACCAGATGAGCACCACGGTCCAGGAGATCGCACGCAACACCTCCGAAGCCGCCGAGGCCTCGAAGGACAGTGAAAACGCCGCCGATGACGGCCGCATGATCCTCGGCGAGTCGGTCACCAACATCAACCAGCTGGCCACCCTGATGGAGGAATCGACCCAGTCGGTGAACGAGCTGGCCCATGATGTCGAGCGTATCGGTGCTGTGCTCGAGGTGATTCACAGCATTTCCGAACAGACCAACCTGCTGGCCCTGAATGCGGCCATTGAAGCAGCCCGAGCCGGGGATCTCGGCCGCGGTTTTGCCGTGGTGGCCGATGAAGTGCGCGCTCTGGCACAGAAAACCCAGACGTCCACCGACGAAATTCGCCAGACCATCGATCGCCTGCAGAACAGCGCAGCGGCGGCGGTCAGCAAGATTGCCGAGGGGGTCGAAAAGACCCAGGAAGGGGTCAGCCTGAGCCAGCGCGCCGGCAGCGCGCTTGATGACATTCGCATCAAGGCCGGCGGTATCAAGGACATGAATATCCAGATCGCCGCGGCCACCGAAGAGCAGTCCACGGTGACCGAGGACATCAACATCAACGTACAGAAGATCTCGGAGCTGGCGACCGAATGCGCCTATCAGATCTCGGCCTGCGATCGCGAGTGCGCCAAGATCGAGGAGCTCGGCGCCAACATACGCACCCTGATGGGCCAGTTCAGGGTCTGAGCAGAAACAGCGACGGCGCCTCAAGGGCGCCGTCTTTTTATTCATTTGATCGGGCTACTTCAGCCAGACCTCGACCCGTCGATTGCGCACCTGGGCAATCAGGTCATCGCCCCCCTGCACCGGCCGATAGGCGCCCTGGCCGACACTGCGAATCCGATCTCGATCCACCCCGCCACGAATCAGCGCCCGACGCACCACCTTGGCACGCAGTTCCGACAGGAGCTCGGCAAAGCGCGCGCCCTTGCGATCTTCGCCGAAGCCGATCAGGATCAGTTCGCGGCCCGGATCGGCCAGCTGATACTGTGCCAGCCGCTCCAGATCGGCCAGCGCCTTGTTGTCCAGTGCCGCCTTGCCGTTACTGAAGCGGAAGTTGACCGACAGGCGCTGATGGCCGTCGACCAGCTCGCGATACCCCTCGGAGACACTCGAATCCAGACGCGCCTCCAGGGCCCGTATGTTCTGTTCTACATAGCCAACCCGCGCGACCACATCCTGCCCCGCCCTGGAACGGGTAAAGTCGAGAAAACGATCCACCTCGGCATGCACCAGATTCGGCTTGCGGTAGAGGAACAGCCGCCGCGCCAGAGGATAGTCCTCGGTGGCCACGGTCAGAAAGCTCGGCGTCAACGCCTCGGTCTGGCCCGCCGCAACGGCCAGCGCCTTGCTCTTGCCGATGGTGTTGAGGGACACAAAACCGATGGCGCCCAGATCATCGGCAACGCGGTTGGACAGCACTTCATTGGATTCGAACCGCGCAGCGCTTTTAGCCAGCGGGTACTGTTTGCCCAGCACCAGATTGCGGAACGTATCCCAGGTACCGGACTGCTCATCCCGGGCATACAGGGTTACCGGCAGATCCATGCCGCCAAGCGCACTCCAGTTGGCGATCCTGCCACTGAAAAGCTGTGCGATCTGCTCGGTGGTCAGCTGACTGATCGGGTTTCTTGGATGCACGATTACCGCGATACCGTCGATACCGACCACCTGCTCGGCGACGGCACTGCGCATATCGCCTGATGGGGCCAGTTTTTCATGTTCGCTGTCCTTGATCGGGCGGGATGCCGCCCCCAGCTCAGCGCTGCCTTCGAGCAGCCCCCGAAACGCACTGGATGAGCCATGGGCACTGATATGAATGGCCTTCCATTGCTGCCGGGTCTGATCAAAACCGCGCACGCGGGTCTCGTTTTCCGCCACACTATCGATCCGCAGATCATCCAGGCCCGACTGCTTGAGATAGGCTGCCGCGAGTTCCGGCGCCAGCCGCGCGCCGATCGTGTTCGAGCCCTGGATCCGAAACAGCAGCTCCTCACTCGCCTGCCCCAGCGTCGTCCACAGCAGCAAACAGCTGCCCAGCGCAATCCGCCACCCTCTGCCAATGACCATCAACTTGACTCCTCACCTGTTCAGGCTGCACCTTTGCCGCCCAGCTGTCCTTGTAACTCAAGGCAGAATAAGTCGATTTGTTGACACTTTTGTTACTTAGACGGCATTTCTT
This sequence comes from uncultured Pseudomonadales bacterium, assembly GCA_964461355.1. GTDB lineage: Bacteria > Pseudomonadota > Gammaproteobacteria > Pseudomonadales > CAYWUD01 > CAYWUD01. Next base: position 14,622 of record CAYWUD010000016.1, read on the forward strand.
GTTTGAATAAAGACGCCTACCTGAGCGGAGCAGGGACAGACCGGGCGGCACCGCCCTATAATCAGGTGTCGAACCTGCAAACGGGGAGTTGAGAATGAGCGAACAGCTGTACGAACTGGTGTTTGACGGGGCCTGCGTCGGCGGCATACCTGTCGCACAGGTACAGGAAAACGTAGCCAGATTGTTCAAGGCATCCCCGGACCAGATCGCCCAACTGTTCAGTGGCCGTCGTGTCGTGCTCAAGAACCGACTGCCGCTGGCCACAGCCAGGAAATATCTGACCGCCCTGCACAAGGCCGGTGCCCTGTGCCAGCTGGTCGACATGCAAACGGGCGCGCCATACGTTGACGCAGAGCCCGCAAGAGCGGCCACAACAGCCGAACGCCTGCAGGCGGCCGCCGAAGCCGAAATCCCCGAAGCGACCCCGAGTACCGCAGAACGCCTGCAGGCAACAGAGACCTCTGCGCCAGCAGAACAGGCACAGATTCCGCCGTCTGCATCCAGCCAGGGCGCCTCGAGCGCTGAGCGCGGCGCTACACTCGAGCCCGGCAGCGACTACCGGGTTGGCGGTCGCCCGGAGCTCGAGGCCCCGGCCTGGTCGGTCGCACCGAGCGGCAGCCGCATGCAGGATGAGAACGAAGCACTGCCGGTGCCCGAACCCGATACCGATTACCTCAGTCTGGCGCCGCAGGAAGGCAATATTGTCGAGCCTGATACCACACCGCCGCCGCCGGCTCCCGATACCAGTCATCTGGATCTGATCGACGATCCGGACCACCTACACCGACAATAGGAGTTGTCATGCTCAAAAAGCTTGCCCTGATGCTGATCGGGCTGGTGCTCTGCGGCCCGCTGCTGGCTGCCGATCTTCCCCGTGTCCGTATCCAGACGTCACTCGGCCCGCTGACGCTGGAACTGCAACCTGCGCGCGCCCCCCAAACGGTGGCGAACTTTCTTCACTACGTCGACAGCGGCTTCTACTCGGGACTGGTTTTCCACCGGGTTATTCCGGGGTTCATGGTTCAGGGCGGCGGGTTCAGCCCGGCCATGGAGCGCCAGGATACCCGCGCTCCGATTCCGCTGGAGGCCAACAACGGCCTGCGCAATCTGCGTGGCAGCATCGCCATGGCGCGCACCAACCATCCCGACAGCGCAACCAGCCAGTTCTTTATCAACCTGGTCGATAACGCCTTTCTCGACGCTTCGGCGGGCCAGCCCGGCTATACCGTCTTTGGCCGCGTGATCGAGGGGCTCGAGGTCATTGACCGTATTGCCGCGCAGCCGACCGGTAATCGCGGCCCGTTCCGCGATGTGCCGCTGCAACCGATTCTGATCGAGTCGGCTGAACGCCTGGTTCCCTAGCGCACCCGATGCTCAGGAGCACACAAAAAAGTCCCGCCGTAGCGGGACTTTTTTGTGGTATCAGCGCTTCAGATAGCGCTGCTCCAGATGCCGACGAAAATGGGCCGTATTGAGCGGCTCGCCCGTGGCCTGCTCGATCAGCTCTGCGGTCGGCCAGCGCGAACCCTGCTGCCAGATCCGATTGCGCAGCCAGGAGAAGAGCGGCTCCAGATCACCGGACTCGATGGCGTGCTCGAGGTTCGGCACATCCCGACGCACAGCCGCAAACAGCTGCGCTGCATACAGCGCGCCCAGGGTATAGCTCGGAAAATAGCCGAAAGTGCCATCGGTCCAGTGAATATCCTGCATGCAGCCATCCCGATAATTTCCGGCCGTCGACAGTCCGAAATAGTGCTGCATCAGCTGATCCCAGCGCTCGGGCACCTGATCGATCTCAAGACGGCCCTCGATCAGATCACGCTCGATCGCGTAGCGCAGCATCACATGTCCGGGGTAGCTCAGTTCATCGGCATCGACCCGGATCAGGCCGGGCTGTACCCGGGTGTACAGGCGGGAAAGATTGTCGATTGCAAAGGCCGGATCATCGCCGAATGCCGCCCGAAGTCTGGGGGCCAGCAGCGTCAGGAAGGGGCGGCTGCGCCCCAGCTGCATCTCGAACAGCAGGCTCTGACTTTCATGCACCCCCATCGAGCGCGCCTCACCGAGCGGCAGATACCGCCAGGCGCTCGGCAGATTCTGCTCATAGCGGGCGTGGCCGGTTTCATGAATGATGCCGAGCAGGCTCTGGGTGAACTCGTCACGACCGTATCGGGTGGTAATGCGCACGTCCTCGGGCACGCCGCCACAGAAGGGATGGGTACTGACATCCAGGCGGCCATGGGCAAAATCAAAGCCCAGCAGTGCCATCACCTCACGCCCCAGCGCTTCCTGGGCCGGTTGCGCAAACGGACCACAGGGTTCCAGCACCAGCTCCTGCTGCTGCAGAACCTGCGCCTGCTGCAGCATCTCAGGGAGCCAGCCGTCCAGTTCGGCAAACACACGATCAAGCTCGGCGCTCTGCATGCCCGGCTCATACAGATCCAGCAGCGCGTCATAGGCCGAAGTGTCGGTGGCCTCCCCCCGCAGAACCGCCTCTTCACGCCCGAGACGCACCACTTCAGCCCAGTTTGCGGCAAACCCGGCCCAGTCGTTCTCCGCCCGCTGACGGCGCCAGGCATGCTCGCAGCGGCTGCCAGCGAGGCTCTTGGCCGCCACCAGCGCCTGCGGCAGCAGGGTCTGTTGCTGCCAGCGGCGGCGCATGCTGTGAAGGGCGGCCTGCTGCTCGGCATCGAGCGCCTCTTCGCCGGCCGCTGCAAACCAGTCAGCCAGAGCCGGAGCCTGAAACTGCTGGTGAATCAGCACCGCCAGCTCCGACAGCGCCTCGGCACGCGCCTCGCTGCCGCCGGCTGGCATTTTCGCGGCCTGATCCCAGCCGCAGATCGCACCCAGGTGCTGAAGTTTGTAGATCCGTGCAAACTGCTCACAGAGTTTGTCGTATGCCTGTCCCATGGTGCCTCCGCTTCTCTTGCGCCAGGAGCATCATCGCCAACCCGAAGCCCGGCTGCAAATCCTTGTGCCAAAGCCTCCCTTGCAAAATCCGCGCAGCACCCATACATAGAAGACAGCTCACAAACTTCATCCCCGTGCATGTTCTAGGTGGTACGACA
>CAYWUD010000017.1:0-17629 GCA_964461355.1 uncultured Pseudomonadales bacterium
GATGTGCCCGAGGCCACCGGTACGGTGCGCGCCGACGATCAGGAAACCGCCTATCGGCGCCGTCTGCTCGAGGTGGAGCGGCAGCATTACTGGTTTCAGTTCCACCAGGGCACCCTGTCGCAGGGGGCGACCAACCTGCTGGTGAAGGCGGTCGAGCAGGCCCTTGATGGTGCGCCGGAGATCGGTCCGCGCACCGCGCTGCATCCGTACTGGCGCGCTCCGCGCTGGCTGGGGATGCTGCGCAACTATCCGGGCCTCACCCGCTGGCTGCTGCATATCTCCTTCGAGCGCATGGCGCTCGGCTATGAGGTGGCACGCGGTTTTGCCCTGGCGCAGCAGGCGATGCTCGAGGAAGTGCGCGAGCTGGCGCCGAATGAGGCCACCGCGGAGGCGGTGGAGGCCGAGGTGGCGCAGAACTGCGCCGATACCCTGCGCTATATGGACGCGCTGCGCTCGAGCTTTCCCGAGGTGGTCAGCGCGCTGGAGAGTCGCAGTGCGCGCCAGTTGCTGCTCAATCGCGAACGCCAGGTGCTCGATGACCTGACCCGGCGCGCGGTGCTGGCCGAACCCGAAGCGGAAAAACTGCGGGCCGATCTTGATCGGCGCTGTCAGGAGCTCAAGCGGGCGCCGACCAGCCTGCCGGTGCTCGATCATCAGTTGCTGCTGACCCAGCAATCCTGGCTTGAGGGGGTGCGCCGCAGCACGCTGGAGCGGCTCTGTCATCTGGCCGAGCCGCGTATCTATCAGCATGGCGAACTGCTCTGTCGTCAGGGCGATACCCATGCCGCGTTGCTGGTGGTGGTGCGCGGTACGGTTGAGCTGTATGTCGAGCAGAGCGATGCCGTGCGTCTGATCGCCGATCAGGGGCGCGGTACTCTGCTTGGGGTCGAGGCGCTGTTCTATGGCCGCAGCCCCATGACCGTGCGGGCGCAGGGCATTGTCGAAGTGCTCTGGCTGGATGTCGAACGCCTGCGCGATCCGATGGCGGCCGATCAGCAGCTGGGCGAACAGCTGATGGCTCTGATGGAGCAGCAGCATCGCCAGCAGCGTGCGGCGCTGGCTGCGCTTGAGTCCGATGCTCCGACCGAGCAGGGCGCCGCCGGATCGTCGGGTGGCTCGGTTTGATGGGGCAGCGCGATGCTGTCTAAGGTTTATAAACACGCACTATTTTTATGGTTTTGCCGGGCGACAGCGCTACCGGGGGAGGGATAACCGATGCAAGACTATTCCGTGGACGCCTATAAACCGGGTGAGATCGCCGCCAGGCTCGATGAAGCCTGTGTCGGCAAGGGGCGCACCGATCCGGTGCGGGTGTTTGTGCTGGCGATGCTGGCCGGAGCCTTTATTGCGCTGGGGGCGGCGTTCTTTACTCTGGTCATCCACGATGCCAGCGGGGTCAATCCGGGCCTGCTGCGTCTGGTGGGCGGGCTGTCGTTCTGCCTCGGCCTGATTCTGGTGGTAGTGGCCGGGGCCGAGCTCTTTACCGGCAATAACCTGCTGGTGATCGCCTATATCAATAAACGCCTGACCCTGAGCGAGGTACTGAGCAACTGGGCCATTGTCTTTATCGGTAATCTGGTCGGCTCGCTGGTGATCGCCGGACTGATCTACTGCTCGGGCCTCTGGTTCGGCAGCGGGCTCGGGGTTGGTACCAAGGCGCTGCTGATCGCCGAAGCGAAGGTCAATCTGAGCTGGGGGGCCGCGTTTACCCGGGGCCTGCTGTGTAACCTCCTGGTCTGTCTGGCGGTCTGGCTCTGCTTTGCCGGACACACGGTGACCGACAAGATCCTGGCGATCCTGTTTCCGATCACCGCCTTTGTGGCACTCGGCTTCGAGCACTCGGTGGCCAATATGTACTTTCTCTCCGCCGGTCTGTTGCTGGTGGAGGACGCGAGTGTGGTGGCTGCCGCCCAGGCCGCGAAACCGGCGTTCGCGGCGGCGAGTCTGAATATGGGCTCGGTGTGGCTGGCCAACCTGATACCGGTGACGCTGGGCAATCTCGTTGGCGGCGGTTTCGGTGTAGGTCTGGTGTACTGGTTTATCTATTTGCGCGGGCAGAAATCCTGAGGTCGTGTGCCGGCAGAAAGGCGCCCGACGGGCGCCTTTTTTATGCCTCAGGCGAGAGATGGCAGGGGCGGCCCGATCTGGTAGGGTATCGCTCCGGTGCGGTGTGCAAACCTTCGGTTCGGGCCGCAGCCTCCAGCCACTGGTAAGGATACTTGGATGCTGATTATTCCCGTGGAGCAGAAGCCGGATCTGCGCAATCCACCCTGGGCAACGTTGCTGCTGATTCTGCTCAACTGCCTGGTCTTTTTTACCTATCAGATCAACGACGAACAGCGCATTGATGCGCTGCTGAGCGCCTATGCCGAGTCTGACCTGCTCGAGCGCGAAGGGCCCTTGTATCTTGAAACGCTCGATCAGGATCCGCAGCGCCAGTATGCGCTGCAGCAGGCCTGGGAGGCCGGTCAGCCCGAGTATCTGAGTCTGGCGCTGCTGCACGATCTGCGTTTCGAGCACGAACTGCATCAGCGTGCGGCCTACCGCGAGGGCTACGACTGGCGCAGCACGCGGGCCGGGATCGAGACACTGCGCGATCGCATCAGCTATGTCGGCTACGGCTTTATACCGGCGCAGCCCTCGCTGGTGGATGCCTTCGTGTCGATGTTCCTGCACGGCGACTTCGGTCACCTGTTCGGCAACATGCTGTTTCTGTTCATTTTCGGCTTTATGCTCGAGATCGCCCTCGGTCGCGGTGCCTATCTCGGCCTGTACCTGCTGTCGGGGTTCGGTGCGACCGGACTGTACTGGCTGATGGATCTGGACAGTTATGTCTACGGGGTGGGCGCCTCCGGGGCGATCGCCGGGCTGATGGGGATGTATCTTGGTCTGTACGGCATGAAGCGTATCCAGTTCTTCTACTGGATCGGCTTCTATTTCAACTACTTCAAGGCCCCGGCGCTGTTGCTGCTGCCCTTCTGGGTCGGCAAGGAGCTGCTCGGTGAGCTGACCTCCGATACCAATATCAATTACTGGGCGCATATCGGCGGGTTGCTGAGCGGCTTTGTGCTGATTCTGCTGTACAAGCGCAGTGGCATGCAGGTCGACGAAGACTACCTCAACAAGGTCGATCCCGAGGCGCCGGTAAAAGCCGGACTGGCGCGTATCGACAGCCTGGTCGGCGAGCTGGCGCTGGATCAGGCGAAGGCTGAATGTGCGCGGCTGCTGGTCGACTATCCGCAACATCTGGAGCTTCTCGAGCGCTACTACAAGCTGCTGCAGAATGATCCGGGCCAGCGCATCTATCATGAGCTGGTGCTGAAGATCTTTGCGTTGCCGGCCGGCTCCGCCGAAGACGCGCTGGTGTATCGCTGCTATCAGGATTACCGTCAGCGCCTGCGCGGCGGCGGGCTGCTGGTGCGATTGCCGGTGGCCCTGAAGCTGGCGCGCCGCTTTGTGCAGGGGCAGCACTTCGATGACAGTGCCCGACTGGTGCAGGGGCTGGTCGCCCGCGGCCACCGCGAGGCTGCGCTGGCCGCCCTGCTGCTGCTGCTGGCCAAGCGTCTGAAAGCCGAACGCCCTGATGAGAGTCGCTCATTGCTGCAGCAGCTGGTGACCCACTTTCCCGACAGCGAACAGGCCCAGGCGTTGCGGCGCGCCCGTCAGGGATCATGAGGTTGTCGCACGGGTTGTGTTCGCCCGAATGCACACCGCTGTGGTGGCCGTATCATCAGACTCAGACTCAGACTCAGACTCAGGCCAGAGCCGGTGGCGTTCGGGCGCACGAACATAAGCGCTGCGCCACATTCTGTGGCGCGGGCCGCTCGGACTCAGCGGTTTGTTGGCGTCGCCAGCCGTTGCAGCGTGCTCATCAGGGTGCGTGCCTCGGCCGCCCGCGGGTGCTCGGGGTAGTGGCGCAGCACGAATGTCAGCAGCGCGCGGGCCTGATCATCGCGACCGAGTCCCTCTGACAGCACCCGTGCCGCCAGCAGATAGGCTTCGGCAATCTGCGGATGGCCGCTGAAGGTGCGGTGAAAGTTCTGCAACAGTACAACCGCCTCGCGGTGGCGTCCCTGACGGAACAGGGCGTCGGCCAGTCGCAGGCGCAGCGGTGCCGCTGCCGGCAGGAAATCGGAGAGTTTGCTGCGCACGGCGGTGAAGATCTGGCCGGCCTGGAAACTGTTGCCCTGATCGACCAGCAGCTGCAGGTAGTGATTGCTGTGTCGCTTGAGCAGGGCGCTGTCACTGCTGTTGAGGAGCAGACGGTGCAGGCGCTGGTTGAGTTCGGGGTCGTTTTCCTGGCCCTGATTGAGCGCCTTGCGCACGGCGCTGATCGCTTCCTCAAGTCGTCCTTCCTTGACGAAAATATGGCTCTCGGCCAGCGCCAGCTGTTTCTGATAGCTCGGCAGGTCCGGGCTGGCCTCACGTTCGTCTTCGGTCGCGTAGCCCAGGGGCTGCTGGTACTGGTACAGGCAGTAACCCATCATCGCCGCCATCACTACCATGAAGTAGCCATTGGCCAGCATGCCGGCGAGATAGATAAACGGGCCGTACAGAGAGGTGGCGATCTGGTACTGCACCCAGCCAAGGCCGTTATAGAGAATCATCAGAAAGCCACAGAGAATCAGGTAGGGCCAGCCGATCGCCTGGATGACAAAGCTGATTTTGCCCGGATTGATGGCTTCGGCCAGCGACTGCTCCTGCGCCAGGATCATGATGCTGGCGGGCAGGGCGAGCGATATCAGCAGCGAGACCAGCAGCACGATCAGGGTCGACTCGCTTTTGCCCGCGGCCACGATACAGATGCTGGCCACCAGCAGGACGCCGACCTGCTTGAAGAACAGCGAAAAGCCGTCGCCGCTGAAGGCTTCGCTGAAGGCCGGCGGCTCGAAGCGGCCGAGGCTGTTGAGCTCGATGATACGAAACAGGTATTTGGTGTAGACGCCGGCGTAGATCAGCACCAGCAGCAGAGAGAGCAGACCGCCGACATTCAGGGTCAGACCGAACAGGGTCATGGCCACCAGAAACAGCAGCACCGAGTTGTGGAACGGATAGCTGAAAAACGTCTGGATCCGGTGCCAGAACGGCGTGGCGGTGTTGGCCGCACCCTGGAAGACCAGTTCACCGCTGCAGATGCTGCACCGGGTGACGGCCATCGACTCCGGCGGCCGTGGCACGCACTGGTCGCAGTAGAGGCGTTGGCACTGGCAGCACTGCCAGGTGGCCGGGGCCTGGGCGTGGTAATGGCAGGTACTCGGCTTGGCCATGACGGGATCCTTCCTTGTGCTTGGCGGGGGCAGTCTGGCTGCCCGAAATATGCCGAGCAGACTACCAGAGCTGTCAGGATCTGGTAAGCGCTGGAGCGACCAGAATTCAGAGTGTGCGATCGAAGCTGCGGTAGCCGATCGCTTCGAGCAGATGCGTGCGTTCGATCTGTGCCTGCCCGGCAAGATCGGCAATGGTGCGCGCTACGCGCAGGCAGCGATGCCAGCCGCGGGCGGACATCTGCAGTTGTTCGAGCACCTGTTGCAGCCAGTGTTGGTCGGTAGCGCTGAGGGCGCAGTGGGTATCCAGTGCCACGCCAGCGAGGGTGCTGTTGCTGGCATTCTGACGTTCAAGCTGGCGTTGGCGGGCCGCGCAGACCCGCGCATGGACCACAGCGCTGGATTCTTCCGTCTGTGCCTGCGGGGTCATCAATTCCGGCAGGGGCAGCGCCGCGACTTCGACCTGCAGATCGATGCGATCGAGCAGCGGCCCGGAAAGGCGGTGACGGTAGCGGCGGATCTGATCCGGGGTGCAGCGGCACTGCCGGGTTGGATCGCCGAGGTATCCGCAGGGGCAGGGATTCATCGCGCCTACCAGCTGAAAGCGGGCGGGAAACTCCACCTGGCGCGCCGCCCGGGCGATACGAATCAGGCCGCTTTCGAGCGGTTCGCGCAACAGCTCCAGTACCCGACGGTCGAATTCGGGCAGTTCATCCAGAAACAGTACGCCCTGATGGGCCAGCGATATGGCGCCCGGTCTTGGCTGGGTGCCGCCACCGACCAGTGCGGCGGCCGAGGCGCTGTGATGCGGCGCCTGAAACGGTGCGGCCCCCCAGTCGGGTGCGGCTTGCTGCAGATCGAGCGAGTACAGCGAAGCGACCTCCAGTGCCTGGGCGGTATTCAGTGGAGGCAGCAGACCGGGCAGCCGGTTGGCCAGCAGCGTCTTGCCGCTGCCCGGGGGGCCGAACAGGAGCAGATGGTGCTGGCCGGCGGCGGCAATCTCCAGCGCGCGTTTGGCCAGAGCCTGACCACGGACCTCGGCAAGATCGGCGCTGCTGCGTGGCGCTGGTGGCGCTGCCGGCGTGAGCGGCTGCAGCGGCGCGGCGCCGTTGAGAAAGCTGCACACTTCAAGCAGGTGGCCGGCACCGAGTACTTCGGCACTCGGACAGCGGCAGGCTTCGGCAGCCGATTGCTGTGGTAACAGCAGCGGGCGTCCGGCGTTGCCGGCAGCAATGGCCGCTGGCAACGCTCCACTGATCGGCCGTAGATCACCGCTCAGAGACAGTTCGCCCAGACATTCCAGAGTCTCCAGACGGGTCGGGTCGAGCTGGTCGGAGGCGACCAGGATACCCAGTGCGATCGGCAGGTCGAAGCGCCCGCCCTCCTTGGGCAGGTCGGCCGGTGCCAGATTGATGGTGATGCGCCGCGCCGGGAACTGAAAGCCGCTCTGCAGCAGGGCACTGCGTACCCGTTCACGACTCTCCTTGACGGCCGCTTCGGGCAGACCGACAAGATTCAGTGCCGGCAGGCCCGGCGCCAGATGAACTTCGACCAGCACTTCCGGGGCCTCGATACCGACCCGGGCGCGGGTTCGGATTCGAGCCAGCATGAGCTACACGGAGCCTTCGATCTGGATAAACGGACTGAGGTGAAACACCTGCGGCTGATAGGGGGCGAGCCAGAGTGCGGCGTGCTGACCATCGGCGCTCTGCCGGTAGGCCAGATAGTCCTCGCGCCGTTGCCACCAGAACTGCTCGAGGACATGGTGCTGGTCATCGCAGAGCTGGATTTCGGCGCGCAGAAAGCCGGGATGCTGGGCCATCCCGGCGACGATCAGGCGGCGGAGCTCGGTGGCCAGGCTGCGCTGATCAAGATCCTGGGCACAGAGCAGCAGGCAGACCTGAAAAGAGGGTTGAGCCTGAGACATGGGCGTGCTCCTGTGCGGGTGAGGGCGCGACTAGAGCTCGAACTGATCGCGCGGTTCGCTGGCCGGTGCCGGCTCACCCTGTTCGAGCGCATCCAGGCGCTGCTCAAGCAGCTCGAGTCGGCGGCGGGTTTCATGCAGAACCGCCAGCTGATCGTCGAACTCCTCGCGGGTAATCAGTTCCATGCGGGCGAAGGCGCCCTGCAGCAGCACCTTCATCTGCGCTTCGATATCCTGATGCAGCTGGGTTTTCTCTCCGCTCATCAGCTTGCTCGCTTCGCGGGCCAGGTTGTCGATAAAATTCGGCTTGTCGATCATGACGGCGTCCTTGTACATAGGCGTGGCCAGGCCCGGGTGGCTGATGGCCGCTGAAAGTGCTTGCCCGACTGAATCTCAGCGTAGACTATGCTCTAGCTCTGGTTCTACGCTGCGGTGTAGTGCAATCTGTATCAGTTTAACCCCAGTTGTCGGGGTCAACCCAGGTCGTGATAGGAGAACCCATGAAACTGGTATCGGCCATCATCAAACCCTTCAAGCTCGATGACGTGCGCGAAGCGCTCTCGGATGTGGGGGTGCAGGGGATCACCGTAACCGAAGTGAAGGGCTTTGGCCGACAGAAAGGCCATACCGAACTGTATCGGGGCGCCGAGTATGTGGTCGATTTTCTGCCCAAGGTGAAACTCGAGATTGCGGTTCCGGATGAACTCCTCGATCAGGTCATCGAGCAGATCACGGCGGCGGCCAATACCGGCAAGATCGGCGATGGCAAGATCTTCGTGACCAATCTTGAGCAGGTGATCCGTATTCGTACCGGGGAAACCGACCGCGACGCGCTCTGAGCCGTCCGCGTTCGACAAGGCCGCTGCGTGCGGCTTTTGTCGTTTTTAGAGCTGACTCTGTCTCTGAAGTGTTATTTTTCTGTCATCTATTTTCGCTGGCAAGCTGACTTCCATGGTCTATAAATAGTGCACCGCCACCACTGTCGAACAGCCGGAGGCGCGGTTGGGTCGCACCGGTTTCTGTGCCGAGGGGGCACAGGTGGGGCGCGACCGATTCTGATCAAAGTGGCAAGCGACCGCTGTAATGTCGACCTGCGGCGAGGCCTGCGGCAGCGTCGAGCGTTACCTGCACAGTTCATTGGGAGAGGAATATGGCGAGCAAGCAAGAAGCCAGGGACGAAGAATTGGATACCCAGGCGGCCGAGCCCCGCAAGGGCGGACGCAAGGCACGTGTCAGTGACGAGGATTCGCATAGCATCGAGGCGCGCGATCAGGTGCGCGAACAGCTCGACCGTGATGTGGCGGCATTTTTGCAAAGTGGCGGCAAGATTCAGGAGATCGAGCCGAATGTCACTGCAGACCCGCCCCGAAAGCCCACGTCCAACTACGGCAGTCGCCCGATCTGAGCCTGAAAAAAAACCGCATCACCCGATGCGGTTTTTTTTCAGGGCTTCAGTCTCGATCCAGTGCCGCGATCAGCGCGGGGAGCTGTTCGATCGCCGTGGCACGTACGGCCGCCGGTGGCAGATCCTCGGGCCAGGGCAGGGCGCCGAAGTCAATCCAGATGGTATGAATCCCCAGCGCCCGCGCTGCGGCCACGTCATGGCGGGGGTGATCACCGATATGGATCACCTCCTCGGGTCGCACCTCAAGGGCATCGAGTGCACTCTGGTAGTACAGCGGGTCGGGTTTTTTCAGCCCCAGGCGTTCGGCGTTCTGGGCATAGCTGAAATGAGCGGCGATCGACAGCCGTTCGACTTCGGCGTTGCCGTTGGTCAGGGCCGCCAGGCGATAGCGCTCGGACAGATCGGTCAGCACCTCTTCGACCGCCGGCATGTATTCGACCTGATGACGCCAGTGCAGGAACACCGAGAAGGCCTGTTCGGCGAGATCGCGGGCATCGCCATTGAAGCCGGCCTGACGCAGTGCGTACTGCAGTGAAATGATGCGCAGTTCACTGACCTGATCGCTCAGCTCGGGCCTGCGTCCGGCAATGCCCTGCTTGAGTACGCGCAGTGCGGGAATGTCGAACTGCTGGGCAAAGGGCGGATACTGGCGGGCGAGAAAATCGAACACTTCCTGCTCGGCGCGCTTGAGGACCGGCAGGTTATCCCAGAGGGTATCGTCGAGGTCGAAACTGATTACCTTGATACGGGCCATCCCTTCAGGACTCCTTGTCGAACAGCGATGCGTCGGCCTCGGACCCGCGACGGCGTGCGCGGGGGTGGGCCTGATCATAGACCTGGGCCAGATGCTGAAAATCCAGATGCGTATAGATCTGGGTGGTCGACAACTGTTGATGGCCGAGCAGTTCCTGAACTGCGCGCAGGTCACCGCTTGATTCTAACAGATGGCTGGCAAAGGAGTGGCGCAGCATATGCGGATGCAGATGCCGGCCGAGCTGGCTGTGCGCCAGCCGCGCCAGCCGGTTCTGGATCTGGCGCGGACCCAGGCGTTGCCCGCGTTGACTGACAAACAGTGCCGGTTCGTCGGCGGCGGCCAGCTGCGGGCGCAGCTCGAGCCAGTGTTCGAGCGCGGTGCGAGCTGCGCGTCCGATCAATACCAGCCGCTGGCGGCGGCCCTTGCCCAGTACCCGGGCCTGCCCGCTGGCAAGATCGAGCTGGTCGAGATCAAGGCCGACCAGTTCGCTCAGGCGCAGGCCGCCACTGTAGAACAGCTCCAGCAGGGCCAGATCGCGGGCCTCCAGGGGATCGGTCGAGGGCGTGCGATCGAGCAGCTGGTGCAGCTGATCGACTTCCAGAGTTTTCGGCAGGCGTTTGCCGGATTTGGGTGCCTTGAGGTCCTGCGCCGGATTGTGCTGCACGAGTCCCTGCTGCCCGAGATGGCGAAAAAGACCACGACAGGCCGACAGCAGGCGGGCCAGCGAACGGCCCGATAATCCCTGCTGATGCAGGCGGGCCAGCCAGCGTTGCAGGGTCTGGGCATCGAGTGCAGCCCAGTTGGCCAGCGCCTCCTGTTCGGCGAGCTGGATCAGGCGGCTCAGATCACGCCGGTAACCGGCCAGGGTATGGGGCGAGAGGCCGCGCTCGCTCAGCAGGGCGGCGAGATAGTTTTCTACCGGTGGCTTCAGGGCATCGGGCATACGTCGCCCTAACGCGGCAGGTGGCGCGCCAGAATACGGCTGAGCACATCACCGATATGATTGAGGAACAGGGTGCCGAGGCTGGAGTGATAGAAGTTGGGATCGCGACTGGCGATCGCCAGCACGCCGCGGGCGCTCTGATGTTCCAGCGGGACCACGGCGGCCGAACCGATGTCGGCACACTGATCGGGGAACAGAAAGGCCAGCTGCGCCTCCTGCAGACGTCCGCAGATACTGCGGTGATGGCTGAGCAGAGTGCCCAGGCGTTCCCGAGCCCGTGCCGGGGGTTCGACCCGGGCATGGGTGGCCAGCGGCGTGTCGCTGAAGATGATCAGGCTGGCAAAATCGATACCGAAGTCATACAGCAGGCTGTTGCGCAGTTTTTCGCCCACCTGATTGAGACTGCGGCACTCGAGCAGCTGCAGTACCAGATGGCGCGTCTGCTCGAACAGACGATCGTTTTCGCGGGCAATGTCGAGAAGATTGCTCAGGCGCTGGCGCATCTCCAGATTGCGTTCGCGCAGCACCGAAACCTGACGTTCGACCAGTGAGACGGCCGAGCCGCGCAGATGCGGAATTTTCAGCTTCAGCAGGAGATCATCCCGTTCGCAGAAGAAGAACGGATTCTGTTTGAGAAACTCAGCCACCTGATCGGCGCTGGGCAGGGACATCTGGGCTTCGCTGGATTCGCTCATCGCGGCATTCGACCTTTCAATCCTGAAACGTGGAAGGCTGGCAGTGCGGTCCCCGAGGTGGTCAGCGGGCAGGGCTTGGCCAGTGGCCGAAGGTCGGAGCGGGTGAGTGCTCCGGACGCGTTCGGCGAGGCTGGCGCGCCTGATGCCGTGCCTGACTGGCCGGCCCTCGGGGCCTGCATGCGTTCAGATCCGGGTCTGCCCTTCGAATACTCGGGTGGCAGGTCCGGTCATGATAACCGGCTCGCCGGCGCCTGCCCACTGAATGCGCAGGCTGCCACCAGGCAGATGGACGCGAACATCGTCGTCGAGCAGGCCGCGCAGACGACCGGCGACCATCGCCGCACAGGCACCGGTGCCGCAGGCCAGCGTTTCACCGACACCACGCTCCCAGACCCGCAGGCGCACTTCCGAACGCGAGATCACCTGCATAAAGCCGGCATTGCAGCGCTCGGGGAAGCGGGGGTGATGTTCAATTTTCGGCCCCAGCGTATGCACCGGTGCATTGTCCAGATCCTCCACCAGCAGCACGCCATGGGGGTTGCCCATGGAGACGGCACTGACTTCATGATTCTGGCCGTCGACCTCGAGGCTGTAGGTGGCCGCTTCGGCGTCGGCCTGAAAGGGCACCTCGGCCGGTTGCAGGCGCGGCGCCCCCATGTCGACGCTGATCTCGCCGTTGTCCTGCACGCTCAGCACGATATCGCCCTTGGCGGTCTGGACCTTCAGGGTACGCTTGTGCGAGAGCTTGTGATCCTGCACAAAGCGGGCAAAACAGCGCGCACCGTTACCGCACTGTTCCACTTCGGAACCGTCGGCATTGAAAATGCGGTAACGGAAATCCATCTCGGGGCGATCCGGCGGCTCGACCAGCAGCAGCTGGTCGAAACCGATGCCGAAATTACGGTCCGCCAGCTGACGGACCTTCTCCGGTGTAAACCGGGCTGACTGGGTCACCAGGTCAACCACCATGAAGTCGTTACCGAGTCCATGCATCTTGGTAAAACGCAGCAGCATCGCTTACTCCGGCAGCAGGCTTTCGCCCTTGATCAGGTCTTCGAAGGTTTCGCGGCGACGCACCTCATAGCATGCGGCACCATCGACCATCACCTCGGCGGCGCGGCCGCGGCTGTTGTAGTTCGAACTCATGGCAAAGCCGTAGGCACCGGCCGATGCCACCGCCAGCAGATCGCCCGGTTCGATGCACAGCTCGCGCTCCTTGCCGAGGTAGTCGCCGGTTTCGCAGATCGGGCCGACCACGTCGTACAGCTGGTGCTGTCCCTGACGCGGAACCACCTCGGTGATGCGCTGCCAGGCCTGATACAGGGATGGGCGGATCAGGTCGTTCATGGCGCCGTCGACCACGGCAAAGTGCTTGGTCTCGGTGTTCTTGAGCAGCTCCACGCGGGTCAGGAACAGACCGGCGTTGGCGCAGATCGAACGGCCCGGCTCGACGATCAGCTTCAGCGGACGATCACCGAGCTTGGCTTTGACCACTTCCATATATTCGGCCGCGCTCGGCGGCGTTTCGTCGGCATAGGTCACGCCCAGACCGCCGCCCAGATCGAGGTGGCGGATGCTGATGCCGGCATCGGCCAGCTGGTCGATCAGGCTCAGCAGGCGATCCATGGCATCGAGGAACGGGGTGATTCCGGTCAGCTGGGAGCCGATATGACAGTCCATACCGACCACTTCCAGGTTTTCCAGCGCGTGGGCACGCAGGTACAGTTCTCGCGCGTGCAGGATATCGACACCGAACTTGTTGTCACGCAGGCCGGTCGAGATATACGGGTGGGTCTGGGCGTCCACGTCCGGGTTGACCCGCAGCGAGATCGGCGCCACCTTGCCGACTTCACCGGCGACCTGGTTCAGACGCTCGAGTTCGGCGGCCGATTCCACGTTGAAGCAGTGGATACCGACTTCCAGGGCGCGCTTGAGTTCGGCCGGCTGTTTGCCGATACCGGAGAACACCACCTTGGCCGGATCGCCGCCGGCCTTGAGTACCCGCTCGAGCTCGCCGACCGAGACGATATCAAAGCCTGCGCCCTGACGTGCCAGCACGTTCAGCACCGCCAGGTTGGAGTTGGCCTTGACCGCAAAACAGACCAGATGATCATGCCCCTTCAGCGCATCGGCGTAGGCATGATAGCGGCGCTCGAGTGCGGCGCGGGAGTACACATAGGTCGGCGTGCCGAATTGCTCGGCGATCTGCTGCAGCGGAACCTCTTCGGCGTAGAGTTCGCCATCGCGGTAGCTAAACGATTCCATAAATCCTCGATTGTTCGGTGGGAGCGCAGGGGGCGTGGCTTATTGTGCCTGTTCGGCGGCGGCCGGTGCTTCGGGCAGGTACAGGTCGCCCTTCTGGCCGCAGCCGGCCAGCAGCAGCGCGGAAATCAGGGCTGTCATCAGGTAGCGCATCGGTAGCTCCAGGGCCGCGCCAAGCAGTGCTGCGGCCAAATGTAGAGAGTGGGTAAATCGGGCCAGTATACCGGCCGGCTGCGCCCTTGCCTACGCCGATGCCGCGGGGGCTGCAACGCTGTGGAGGAATAATTCCCGGGTGTCTCGACTGGCAAGGGCGCCTGTGGGGGAGTAGACTTCGCCACCTGTACGCAAACCATTGAGGACCCGGGGAAATGACCGAAGCGGAATTCAACGAGCGTCTGGATGACCTGATGATCGCCATTGAAGATGCGATCGACGCCAGCGGAGCGGATATCGATTTTGAAAGCTCCGAAGGGATCCTGACCTTGACCTTCGCCAACGGCAGCAAGATCATCCTCAGCCGTCAGGGCGCACTGCGCCAGTTGTGGATGGCCAGCAAGGGCGGTGGTTTCCACTTCAACTATGTCTCCGACAGTGACGAGTGGGTCTGTGATTCGACCGGCGAAGAGTTTGTCGAGCTGCTCAATCAGCAGAGCAGCCTGCAGGCCGATGCGCCGGTAGCCCTGAACGTGGCCTGATCCGCGTATCTGGCAGCCATAAAAAAACCAGCCTGAGGGCTGGTTTTTTTATGGCTGCCATTCTCAGCGGCGGGCGGCCTGTTGCTCCAGCGCCTGATTGAGGCTCCGCTCGATCTCGCGCTTGTAGTGCAGGTAGGCCAGGGTCTGCGCGCTGCCCGCTTCGGGGTACAGGCCCGACAGGTCGAGGTCGGTAATATGGCAGGGATAGGCTGCCCGATCCCGACGGCCCTGCAGGATGGTGCCGGCCACCTCCTGATACAGGCGTTCGCCCAGCTGCTGACCGTCGAACAGACGGCTGCCGGTGAAGATGCTGAGCTGGTGGGGCTCATGACCGTTGATCAGTACCTGCACCTCGAAGCCGAACAGGGCGCGGGTACCGGGCCAGTTGCGGGGCTGAAACTGCTGCCCGAGCAGTTCGTACAGCTCAAGCTCCGGCGCCGTCTGTGCCGTGCTCTGGCGCAGGCTGATGCTGCCGAGAAAGGCGGACAGCGGACGCAGGATCTGCTCGGCGCTCTGCTCGACATACCGCTGGGCAAAGAGGGCGCCCAGTTCGTCCAGCAGATACAGCTGCACGCCCTGATCGTCCTCGCGGTAGAAGATCTGTACCGCCTGTGGGCGATTCTGCTGCAGCACCAGATGCAGTTCGTCACCGGCCAGTGCCTGACGGTCGAGGTGGATCGGGCTGAACTGCGCCTGTACCTCGCCCAGCGCCTGCAGCAGCTGGGTACGATCCTTGAGGCTGCGGATACGAATCTGCCCCTTGCGCCGTTCGATCAGCTGCAGGCGATCGCGCACTTCCGGCAGATAACGGCCATCGGCCTCGCGGTCCTGCAGAAAGAATTCCTGCAGATCCAGCAGCAGCCGTTGCAGGCGCTCATGAATCGAGCCGGCGCGGTTACGGCAGTGACAGACCAGCCCGAACTGCGGTGGCAGCGGCAGGCTCAGGTAGTCGTGCAGCCAGTCGAGCAGGGCCGTATCGCCCTGATAGTGCTGATGGCGCCATTCCTGCCAGCTGTTGCTTTCAATCAGATCGAGCTCGACCACCAGATTCTGTTTCAGCAGACCGCTGTAGGCCAGTGCATCGGTGCGGCTGGTCAGCAGCTGCTGACCGCGGCGGCTGAGCTGGGCCAGCGGGTCACAACCGGCATTGACCACCAGCAGCCAGCGTGTTGGCTGGGCCGGCTGCAGAAAGGCCTGATCGCTGAGCAGGCTGGCCTTGCCGAGCGGCATCTCCTGGGCGAGGCTGCGCAGCAGCAGGGTCAGTTCGGCTTCGGTCAGGGCGCTGTCGCCCGGATAGAGGGTGATGCGCGTCTGCGGACCGATCACCTGATTGAGGTGACACCAGCCCAGCAGGCCCAGCAGCGGCTGCGGGGGCAGCAGCGCCGGACTGTAGGCCAGCTCATCGAAGGCGCGATGCCCCTGCCACAGCAGCCAGTGCTCGCCACGCTGGGCCAGGGTGACATGAGCCTCGAGAAGGCTGTCGGAAATGGCCAGATTGATGCGGCTGAGCTTGCCGGCGCGGCGTTCGAAGGCGGCGTACAGGCGCCGGCCTAAAAGCGTCATGTCGCGCTCGGAGACACAGCGCTTGAGATCGGGTTGCAGGCGTGACCACTGGTTGAGGAAGCGGTAGCTGCTGAGCAGTTCGTTCACCAGCCGCTGGTATTCGGGTTCCACCCGGTCGCTGCGCCACTGGCTGCGGTCATCAAGATCGCGCAACGCCGTGTCGGACCAGCCCCAGTTGCGGGTCAGCTGGCCGAGCAGCTGGCGCTGCCAGTCCTGCGCGCGGCGCCGGCTGAGGGCGACTTCGGACTTGAAATACAGGGCCCGGCGCACCAGTTCCAGCCGGTCGGCAAAGGCCGGGGTGTCGAGATGGTCTTCCAGACGCCGATACAGCAGGACGTAGGGGTCCAGACGGTCAGGATCGAGCTCGCCCGAGTAGACGCGGCGCTTGTAGGTCTGGGCCAGCGGCTCGAGCTCCTGCTGCTGGGCATACAGCTCGGTCAGCAGCAGTTTCAGCAGCGCCTTGTAGGGCGCCTTGATCGCCTTGTACAGATGCCAGAGTCCGGCGCCGATAAACTCGCCCGCCGGAATGATGGCCGGCGAACCGAGGTCGATGGTTTCGCCGGGTTTGACAAAGCGCTTGTGTACCAGCGCTTGGGTGATCTGTTCGTACTGGGGCTCCTGTTCCGGCGGCACCAGCCACCAGATCGGGTAGCGTCCGGCCAGCAGCAGAGCGGTGCGGTAGAACTCGTCGAGCAGCAGGTAGTGCTGGGTCGAGCCACAGTGCTCGGCCGCGAGCTCAGCGGTATGTTCGCGGCGACGAAAGCGCTCGGCATCGATCAGGAAAAAATGGACTTCGAGCTGCCAGCTGGCGGCCCAGAAGCTGATCCCCTCGGCCTTGGCGGCAAGCTTGGCGCAGGCCTGGGCCGACAGGCCGGGGTCATGACAGATCCAGATATCCAGATCACTGTCGGAACTGTGGCCGATACTGCCGCAGCTGCCCATCAGCAGCAGACTGTGGATCGCGCGCGGGGCGTTCGGCGGTATATAGGGCGGCTCGAAACTGCGTGCGATGCGCCGGGCGCTCTGCAGCAGGGTCTTGCTCGGGCGATAGTTGCTGATGCCACAGGGGGTGTCGCTGCCGCTGAAGCCCGGCAGCAGCGGGTGGTTGACGGCAAACAGGAGCGGCAGCAGATCGAGTACCAGCTGCTGACGGGTACCGAGACTGGCCCGGGTGCGCCCCAGCCGTACCTGGTTGAGCTGCAGGAAGCGATCACGAATCTGGCGCAGCTGCTTGCGATCGACCCCCTGTTCGAGGTCCAGGTGCTGTGGCGGAAGATCCGGCATCAAACGGTTCCTGAGCAGGTGGAGGAGTTACTTGAGTATATGGCGCGTCGCCCGTACCGGGGCGCGCAGGCATAAAAACGCCGGCCGGGCAGTGAGCCGGGCCGGCGCTGAGGCAGGTGCCGAGGCTTAGCCGCGGGCGGCCAGGATGCCGCGGGCGCGCTCGATGGCGATGCGTACCTGAGCCGGTGCGGTACCGCCGGTGTGGTTACGGGCGCTGACCGAACCTTCGAGGGTCAGTACGGCGAAGACGTCGTCCTGAATGCGGCTGTCAAAGCCCTGCAGTTCGGCAAGGCTCATTTCCGCCAGATCCTTGCCGGTCTTGACGCCGTAGGCGACCGCCTTGCCCACGACTTCGTGGGCATCACGGAACGGCAGACCGCCGCGCACCAGGTAATCGGCCAGGTCGGTGGCGGTGGAGAAGCCGCGGCGCGCCGCTTCGTACATCATCTCTTTTTTCGACTGGATGTTCGGGATCATGTCGGCGAAGGCGCGCAGGCAGCCGGCCAAGGTGTCGACGGTATCGAACAGCGGCTCCTTGTCTTCCTGGTTGTCCTTGTTGTAGGCCAGCGGCTGGGACTTCATCAGGGTGATCAGACTGACCAGATGGCCATGCACACGGCCGGTCTTGCCGCGCACCAGTTCCGGCACATCCGGGTTCTTCTTCTGCGGCATGATGGAGGAGCCGGTGCAGAATCGATCCGGCAGGTTGATGAACTGGAACTGGGCACTGGTCCAGAGCACCAGTTCTTCGGCCATGCGCGAGAGGTGCATCATGATCAGGCTGCCGGCGGCGCAGAATTCGATGGCGAAGTCGCGATCGGACACGGAATCGAGCGAGTT
>CAYWUD010000018.1:0-17408 GCA_964461355.1 uncultured Pseudomonadales bacterium
GACGTGACCCCGCGCCGCGACCTGACCGGACGGCACCGCTTCGTCACCGCGCGGGCGGGGGCCCGGCGATGACCCGGTTCCTGGACTGCCGGGACCCGGACAACCGCGCCGAAGCGATCGCCGAGGCCGAAGGGATCCGCGCCATCGCCCAGGCCCGTGCAGCCAAGGAAGCGGAAGCCGAACGCGCCGAAATGGATCTGCTGCGTAACGACGCCACCCTCAAGATCCAGAGCCGCGAAGCGGAAAACAGCCTGCAGGTGAAATCCCGCGAAGCCGAGGCGGAACTGATCAAGCAGAGCAAGCTGGCCGAAGCCAAGGAACGCATGGCCAAGGCAACCCGTGAAGAGATGAGTGCCGAGGGCCTGGCGGCGGTCGAAGTCGACCGTGAACGCGCCCAGGCCATCCGCGAGATGGGCGAAGCCGAGGCACTGCGCCTGCAGGCGATCGGCAACGCCGAAGCCGAAGCCCTGCGTGCGCGCGGCATCGCCGAAGCCAATGCCCAGACCGCACGCTTCGAGGCCGCACAGGCCCACGACGAGCAGACCCGCGAGCACGACAAGTGGGTGATGGAGCTGCAGCAGCGCAAAGAGCTCGAACTGGCCCGCATCAATGCCCAGCAGACCATCTCGATCGACAGCGCCAAAGCACTGGCAGCGGCCCTGTCGGCGGCGGAAATCAAGCTGTTCGGCGGCCAGGGGATGGAAGAACTGCGCCACACCATCATGGACTCGGCACGTCTGGACAGCCGCTTCGACAACAGCGAGGTGCTCAGCCCGCTGGTGCGCGAATACGTGCAAAACGGCCGCAGCCTGCCCGATGACGTACGCGCCATCCTTGAAGGCTGCTCCCTCAACAGTGCCGACATGAGCAATCTGGCGCTGGCGGGACTGGCCAACAAACTCTCGGGCAATGGCGATCTGCTCTCACGTCTGCAGCAGGCCGTCGCCGGCCAGGAAGCCACCTGCACCGAATAACCCCTCTAGGTTCAGCAGCACGCGGCCCCCGGGGCCGCGGCAACGCTGTCCCGGCCTACTTCCCGCACCTTCAGGGCGGCAGAGAACAGCACGATGGAAACGGAACTTCAGCAAACGCCGGCGTCTGATCAGGACAGCCTCAATCAGGCCGTTGCCGACGGCGGCGCCTACGAACTTCTGAAAAAGCGCCTGAGCGCTCAGGGCACGAGTCTCAGAACAGCGGTCGAGCACCTCAACCAGAACCGCCAGCAGGCCTTTGGCGCCTCGCGTACCGAGCTGATCGGCAAGGTCAACGTACATACCCAGAACAGCTGTCAGCCGGTCGATATGGCCCAGGTCAATGACCTGCTGCTGTTCGGTTATCAGGTGTTCGTCGGCCTCAAGAGTACGCCTGCGGTGGAGGATGTTCTCGGCCTGTATCGTCTTGAAGAGGAAGAGGGGCAGTACCGGATCGATCCCCAGCCGCTGACCGACTCCTTTCTGGATGATCCGCGCTTCAAGCACTCCTTCCAGGAACTCTTCACCTACTACCGCGATGCCCACCTGGTACAGATCAGTCGGCGGGACCACTGGCTGTACGTGGTGTTTCAGATCGGCAGTCGCGCCGAAGACCGCCGTGTATACCGCTGGCAGCTGAAAAGCGACGGCCAGGTCGATTATGTCGACGATCAGGGCCATACCGAGCTCGGCGCCACGACCCAGCAGGATATCGAATGGCAGGCCACGGGGCGCAGCGATCAGATCGCCGGCGATTTCCCGCATATCTCGATTCGTGACCGTCTGTTCGTCGAGTGCACCCACGGTGATCTCACCGTCAAGCTCGAAAACAACACCGAGTCGGGCCAGGGCATCTATGCCGAGCCGGTCGATGACCCGCACCAGAGCGTCGCCGATGCCGACATCCAGTTTGCCGAGATCGGCTGTTTTATCCTGCTGCGCATTCGCCCGAATCGGGAACAGGCCTACCGCTATCTGATCTTCAACAGCCTGACCGAATCGGTAACCCGGGCCGATGCCATCGGCCACTGCTGCAAGCGCCTGCCCGACGATCAGGGGCTACTGTTTGCCAACGGGTATGCCCTGAGCAACGGCGAGGTCAAGCTGTTTCAGGACGACTGGCACGGCATGCGCTTTTTCCACAGCCTGCTGGCCCCCAACGGCGAAGACGCGCTGTACATCTTTTTCGACCCCGGTGAGGGCGCCTACCTGCAGTATGCCTATAACCTGATTGAGAAAACCTTCGCCCCGCCCGGTTACAGTCATGGCTACAGCCTGTATGCCGACGGGCGCATGCTGCTGTTTCGCCGCGGCGAGAACAACAGTGCCAGCAAGACGCATCCGCTGCGCATCTGGCAGACCCCGTTCATGACCCCCGATCACTATGAGCACCAGCAGCAGGGAGCGGCTGCCGGCTTCTACCGCAATCTGGGCAATCCGGAGCTGGTGCGCGGTATTGCCGAGCTCAACACGGTGATTCATTTCAGTCACGCAGAGGAAGTCAGCCAGCTCCTGTTCGAAAGTCTGATTCAGCAATGCAACCGCACCCTGGATCAGTTTCACTGGCTGGCTGATGCCGAAGCGGACGGTCTGGATCGTCATCTGCGGTCGATACGCACCACCACCGAACAGATCATCGACGAGTTTTCCAAGGTACAGGCCCTGCAGCGCCAGGCTCAGCAGGCCCTCGCAGCCCAGCGCCAGCAGCAGGATGCCCTGCTCGGCGAGATCAGGCTGGCACCGGCCGATCAGGCCGCCGCGCTGATCGCGCTGCTGGCCAGAACGCGGCTGCAGGCAGGCCACCTGATCAGCCTGCGCGAACAGCGCTATATCGACCGCGCACAGCTCGACACCCTGGGCGAGGCACTGGAACAGGCCCGACAGGCGCTGAACCTGCGCCTGCTCGATCTGCTGCAGGAGGAAAAGGCCTACAGCCCCTACCTCGAACGGATCGCGCGCATCGATCAGTCACTCGACGACGTACACCGCACCGCCGAACTCGAACAGCTGAGCACGGATGCCGGAGCGATCCGCGAAGACCTGAATCTGGTCAATCAGGAGGTCGCGGAGATCGAAAGTGACGATCCCACCCGCACCACCCGGATTCTCGATCTGACCACCGAGGTAATGGCCCGGCTCAACGCTACCGAGGCCCGCCTGCGCAACCGCCGCAGCACCCTGCGCAGCGGGGAAGCCGATGCCGAGTTCGCGTCCCAGCTGAAACTTCTCAACCAGGCGATGACGGCCGCGCTCGGACAGGCCGACAGCCCGGAACAGTGCGATCAGCAGCGCGCGCGCCTGCTCGGCATGGTCGACAAGCTCGAGAGCCGGTTTGCCGAGTTCGATCAGTACCTCGGCGAGATCTACCGACAACGGGACGAAATCCAGAGCGCCCTTGAGGCCCGCAAGCAGCAACAGATTGCTACCCGGCAGAAACGCATCGAGCACATCAACCAGGCTGCAATCCTTGCCCTGGACAACATCGACAAGCGCAGCGAACGCTTCGAAACCCTCGATGCGCTCAACAGCTACTTTGCCGCTGACGGGCTGGTACAGAAATACCGCGGCCTGTGTGCGCAGATTGCGGATCTGGGCGATAACGTGCGCGCGGACACGCTCCTCGGCCGCCTGAAGGCCCTGCAGGATCGCGCCCTGCGCGCCCTGCGCGACAATCAGGATATCTTCGAACAGGGCGGCGCCCTGATGCGCATGGGCCGCCATCGCTTCAGCGTCAACCGCCAGCCGCTGGCACTGACGCTGGTCGAACGCGAGCAGGCGCTGCACCTGCATCTGACCGGAACCGAGTATTACCAGCCGGTCGAGGATCCGGAACTGCTGGCGCTACGCACCTACGCAGCCATGGACGTCGCCTCGGAAAGTCCGGACCTCTACCGCGCCGAGTATCTTGCCTACCTGCTGGTGCAGGACGCCTCGCGTGCCGCCCAGGCACGCAGCCTCGAACAGCTCTATCAGGCGCTGGAGGACGGGCAGCTTGGCGCCCGGCTCGAACGCTTTGCCGCACCGCGCTATCGCGAAGGCTACATCAAGGGTGTGCATGACCGTGATGCACAGACTCTGCTCGAGGCCCTGCTGCCGATCTACCGTGATGCCGGGCTGTTGCGTTTTCACCCCCAAATCCGCGCCCAGGCACTGCTGTTCTATGCCGCGCTCGATGCCGAGGAACGCCACCTGCTCGAGCAGCAATGCCGCAACGCCCTGCTGCTGCGCGAAGCACTGCACTCCGATCGTGGCCTGCAGCAGCTGCAGGCGCTGTACGCCGATCAGCTGCCACAGAGC
Source organism: uncultured Pseudomonadales bacterium (assembly GCA_964461355.1). Classification (GTDB taxonomy): domain Bacteria; phylum Pseudomonadota; class Gammaproteobacteria; order Pseudomonadales; family CAYWUD01; genus CAYWUD01. Next base: position 4,269 of record CAYWUD010000018.1, read on the forward strand.
CCGCATCAGCCGCTGCTGCTCGACTACCTGATGCATCAGTTCGGTCAACCCGGCGCGATTCGGGTCAGCCGCAACGCCGCCGATCTGGGTCAGCGTTATCTGCAGTTTCGTCACGAACTGGGCCAGCAGGGCTTTACCGGCTCGCTCGAAGAGCAGTTCGTCCAGCACCGGATCTGGCTGGAAGCCTATACCGCACACCACGACGACAATCCCGACTTCATCGTCGAGGCCGCACTGCTGGCAACGCTGAGCGGTACCACGGCACTGACGCTGGAACCGGCAGACTTCTCCCTACAGGTGCAGGTCAGGGACCTGCTCGGCCAGCATCCGCGTATTGCCGCAGGCACCCTGTCGGTATCGCTCAATGACTGGCTCGATCGCGCGCGCCACCACCAGCAGGTGGTGCAGCCGGGTTATGAGCAGTATCTGGAGCGCCGCCGCCAGCTGCTCGAAACCGCCTCCGAGCGCCTGAGACTGAGCGAATTCAAGGCCAGACCGCTGACCTCGTTCGTACGCAACCGCCTGATCAGCGAGTCCTACCTGCCGCTGATCGGCGATAACCTGGCCAAACAGATGGGGGCAACCGGGGATCAGCGCCGCACCGATCAGATGGGCATGCTGCTGCTGATCTCGCCGCCGGGCTACGGCAAGACGACGCTGATCGAATATATCGCCAGCAAGCTCGGCCTGGTGTTCATGAAGATCAACTGTCCGTCACTCGGCCACGACGTGGTCTCGCTCGATCCGGCCGATGCCCCCAACAGCACGGCGGCCAGCGAAGTCAACAAGATCAATCTGGCGCTGGAGATGGGCAACAACGTGCTGCTCTATCTCGACGACATTCAGCACACGCACCCGGAATTCTTGCAGAAATTCATCTCCCTCAGCGACGGCACCCGCCGTATCGAAGGGGTCTGGGACGGCCAGCCGAAAACCTACGACATGCGCGGGCGCAAGTTCGCCGTGGTCATGGCCGGCAACCCCTATACCGAGTCCGGCGAGGTATTCAAGATTCCGGACATGCTGGCCAACCGTGCCGACATCTACAACCTCGGCGACATGCTGTCGGATCAACGCGACAGCTTCGAGCTGTCCTATATCGAAAACGCACTGACCTCCAACCCGGTGCTGGCACCGCTGGCGAACCGCAACCTGCAGGATCTCTATCTGCTGATCCGCATGGCCCGTGGCGAGGCACTGCCGCTGTCGGATCTGGAGCACAGCTACTCCAGCGCCGAGGCTGACGAGATCATCGCCATTCTGCAGAAGATGCTCCGTGTGCAGTCGGCGGTACTGACGGTCAACCAGCAGTACATCAGCTCGGCGGCCTGTGCCGACGCCTACCGCACCGAGCCACCGTTCAAGCTGCAGGGCAGTTACCGCAACATGAACAAGCTGGCGGAAAAACTGGTAGCCGTGATGAGCGATGACGAGCTCGATACCCTGATCGATGATCACTATCTCGGCGAAGCCCAGACGCTGACCCAGGGCGCCGAGGAAAATCTGCTCAAGCTCGCCGAACTGCGCCAGCGCCAGAACGAAGCCCAGCGTCAGCGCTGGCAGGAGATCAAGGCCAGCTATCAGAGTCAGCAGCAAGGCCGCTATCAGGATGGCGATGCCCAGATGGCCGCCCAGATGGGCGATATCAACCGCAGCATGCGCCTGATCGCCTGGACGCTGCTGCGCGCCACCCGTTACCCCCATGCCACCCAGCTGGTGGCCGGGTTACGCAACCGAAACAGTGAAACCGAACTGGACCGGGAACTCGATGCCCTGCAGTAAGGCTGCAGGGCACACCAAGGCCCTATCGACAGGAGACTCAGATGCCCCAGGCACACACCTCGACCGCAGCCCGTGCTGCAACACCCAGGGTTCAGGATCACGCCGACGAACTGGCGGCCCTGAGCCAGCGCCCTCTGACCGATGCCCAGCAGCAGCAGGCCCGTGAGCTGGCTGCGGCCTTCGATCCGCTCAGTTCGGTCGCCACCATCACCTTCGGCCGCGAGGCTCTGCAGGAGATCACCGCCTTTTCCGACCGCGTCCTCGACCAGGTGCGCAGCCGTGACGTCGGCGAAGCCGGGGATATTCTCGAGGCGATGGTCAGCGAAATGCAGGCCTGCCGCTTTGATCAGGTAAAACCCGATTCGCTGCTGTCGCGCCTACCACTGATCGGCGAGCTGTTTCACACCTTCGGCAAGTTCGTCAGCGGCTTCGACTCGGTCAAGAGCCGACTCGATCAGCTGGAAAACCGTCTTAAGGCCCAGAGCCTGCGACTGGAAACGGATGTCGTGCAGCTCGATGAGCTGTATGACGAGAATCTCAAACTGCTCGAACAGCTCGACCTCTATATTGCCGCCGGCAAGCTCAAGCAGGACGAACTGGAGCAGCAGCAGATTCCGGCGCTGAGCGCACAGGCTAAAAACAGTGGCGATCCGGTCGACAGCCAGAAACTGCGCGATCTGCAGCAGGTCTCTGGACGGCTGGAAAAACGCCTGCACAACCTGCTCTCGGCACGGCTGGCAGCACTGCAGACCGCTCCCCAGATTCGCCTCTCTCAGGAGGGCAATCGCATGCTGATGGAAGATATTCAGGACATCATGCACAACAGTATTCCGCTGTGGAAACGTCAGTTCCTGATCGCCATCTCCAATTACGAGAAGGAAAAGGCGCTGAAGGTGACCCGCACGGTGAAGGATTACACCAATGCCCAGTACGTGCAGAACGCCAGTCGTCTGCAGGCGCTGGAGCAGCAGATTGCGGAAAACTATCAGCGCGGCGTGCTTGATCTCGAATCGCTGCAGGCGGTCAACCGCATCACCATCGAGACCCTCAACAGCACCCTCAAGCATTATCAGGAAGGACGGCGCCAGCGCCAGCAGGCCCAGGCCCAGATAGCCCAGGCCGAACAGGAACTCAAACTGGCACTGCAACAGAGTCTCTAGCCCTGCTCACCGGCTCCGGCACGGCCCGGAGTCGGCCACCGCTGTTTTCATCCTGTCGCCTGTGCGATACTTCGCCAATTATTTCGATCAAATCCCGCTGCGACCGTTTTATTGGGCCTGTCTGTCTATCCGGGAACCTTTATCGGCTCTGCCGATAGCCCCCGAACGCAGACCCCAGGCCAACCTGTCGCCCGCCACGGGATCGCCCCATCTACGGCGTACACCGCCCTTAGCGACTGAAGTCTGATTGTATGAGCCAAGGTACCCTGTACATCATTTCCGCCCCCTCCGGGGCTGGTAAAACCAGCCTGGTGAAGGCTCTGCTGGAGCAGACCGCAAAGATCTGTGTCTCCATCTCCCATACCACCCGTGATCAACGTCCGGGCGAAGAGAACGGGGTCAATTATCACTTCGTATCCAGCAAGCAGTTTCTGGGCATGCTCGATCAGCACGCCTTTCTCGAACACGCCGAAGTGTTCGGCAACTATTACGGCACCTCCAAGGTCTGGGTCGAGGCACAGCTGCAACAGGGCATCGATGTCATTCTCGAGATCGACTGGCAGGGCGCCCAGCAGGTGCGTCGCCTGATGCCCGAAGCGAAGAAGATCTTTATCCTGCCGCCATCACGTCAGGCGCTGCGCGAGCGTCGGAACCAGCGCGGCCAGGACGCCGACGAAGTGATCGAACGGCGTATGCTGGAGGCGGTCAGCGAGATGAGCCACTACGATGAATATGATTACGTGGTGATCAACGACGACTTCGATCTGGCCCTGCAGGATCTGCAGGCGGTCATCCGCAGCCACCGCCTGACCCTGACCTACCAGCAACAGGAGAAAGACGGCCTGCTGGAGAGGCTCTTGTCATGATTGAGGTGCAGTGAGTAAACTGTTCCGTTCGTTTTATTGCGTCTTTAGCCCCCTTATTTTTGCCGGAGTGCAGCATGGCACGTGTCACCGTAGAAGATTGCCTGGATAATGTAGATAACCGTTTTCAACTGGTTATGGTCGCCAGCAAGCGCGCCCGCCAGCTGATGACCGGAGGCAAGGAGCCGCTGGTTCCGGAAGAAAACGACAAGGAAACCGTCATCGCGCTGCGTGAAATTGCCGCCGGTCTGGTCAGCGCCGAAAGCGTTGAAGAAAAGCCGCAGGAACTGGACACCATGGGTTTCTCTCTGGACGCCGAATAAGCCATCAGGAGCGCTGGCCAACCATGCAACCATGCCGATACCCCACACGATCCGCTGCCTGTGCTGCGCCTCATGGGGAGGTTGGCATTGCATAGCATCAATGACCTGAGCGCCCGGCTCGCCCGTTACCTGACGCCGGACCAGATCAATCTGGTCCGGCGTGCCTATTTCTACGCCGAACAGGCCCACGACGGCCAGCGTCGCCGCAGCGGCGAAGCCTACGTCACCCATCCCCTTGCCGTCGCCCATATCCTCGCCGACATGCACATGGACCACGAGAGCCTGATGGCCGCCATGCTGCACGATGTCATCGAAGACACCAGCATCGAAAAGGCCGCTGTTGCCGGCCAGTTCGGCGAGTCGGTCGCCAACATCGTCGACGGGGTCAGCAAGCTGACCAGCATGCATTTTGAAGACCGGGCGATGCAGCAGGCGGAAAACTTCCAGAAAATGGCCCTGGCGATGGCCCGCGATATCCGCGTGATTCTGGTCAAGCTGGCTGACCGCCTGCACAACATGCGCACCCTGGGCTCGCTGCGCCCGGACAAGCGCCGCCGCATCGCCAAGGAAACCCTCGAAATCTATGCACCGATCGCCAACCGGCTGGGGATGCACACGGTCCGTATCGAATTCGAGGATCTAGGTTTTGCCGCGATGCACCCGATGCGCATCGAACTGATCAAGGCATCGGTGAAAAAGGCACGCGGCAATCGCCGCGAACTGGTCGAGCGTATTCAGGAGGCGATCGCAACCCGCCTCGGCGAAGAGGGACTGCACGCCGACGTCAGCGGCCGCGAAAAACACCTCTACAGCATCTACCGCAAGATGCGGGCACAGAAAAAGTCGTTTTCCGAGATCATGGATGTATTCGGCTTTCGCATCGTGGTCGACAGTGTCGATGACTGCTATCGCGCCCTGGGCATGGTGCACAACCTGTTCAAACCGATTCCCGGTCGCTTCAAGGACTACATCGCGATCCCCAAGGCCAACGGCTACCAGTCGCTGCACACCACCCTGTTCGGACTGCACGGTATTCCGGTCGAGATCCAGATCCGCACCCGCGACATGGATGACATGGCCAACAACGGCATCGCCGCCCACTGGCTGTACAAGGACGGGGAACAGGATCTGAGTCAGCTGCGTACCCGCAACTGGCTGCAGGGACTGCTGGAAATCCAGCAACATGCGGGCAACTCCCTCGAATTTATCGAGAACGTGAAGATCGACCTGTTCCCTGACGAGGTCTATGTGTTCACCCCTCAGGGCGACATCATGGAGCTGCCGCAGGGCGCCACGCCGGTCGACTTTGCCTATGCGGTGCATACCGATGTCGGCAACACCTGTGTGGCCTGTCGCATCAACCGCCGCCTGGCATCGCTCAGCCAACCGCTGCAGAGCGGCCAGACCCTGGAGATCATCACGGCACCCGGCGCCAGCCCGAATGCCGCCTGGCTGAATTTCGTCACCACCGGCAAGGCCCGCGCCAATATCCGCCACTACCTCAAGGATCAACGCCATGTCGAGTCCGTTGCACTCGGCAAGCGCCTGCTCAATCGGGCTCTGGGCACCTTCAACACCAGCCTTGATCAGCTCAGCGATGACCAGATCCTGCCGATTCTGAGTCAGGCCAACCTCAACAGTTTCGAAGAACTGCTCGAGGAAATTGGCCTCGGCAATCGCATGGCCTATATCGTCGCCCACCGCATGATCGACCTGCCCGCGCCTGCGGAACCTGAGGCAGACGACAGCACGACCGTCGAGCGCAGCACCGAGAAGAGCAGCTCCGGCAAAGCGCTGACGATCCGCGGCTCCGAAGGCATGGTGCTGAGCTTTGCCAAGTGCTGCCGCCCGATTCCGGGCGACCCGGTAGTCGCGCACGTGTCCGCCGGGCGCGGCATGGTTGTCCATACCGAGAGCTGTCCGAACATTGCTGACATCCGTCATAACCCGGAAAAAGTGCTCGACGTACAATGGGATAAAAATGTCAGCGGTGAATTTGCGGTCGAATTAAAGGTAGAATTGGCCCATCAGCGCGGCAGTATCGCCACCCTGGCGACCTCCATCACCGCCGCCGACGCCAGTATTGAAAAGATCAGCACCCAGGAACGCGATGCGCGCTACAGCCTGGTCGAGCTGCTGATTCGCGTGCGTGACCGGATTCACCTGGCACGGGTGATCAAGCGGTTACGGGCCATCAAAGAAGTGACCTCGATCTCACGCTCGCGCAGCTGAGGTCGAACCATCACCCTTCATAATCAACCTCTTGTATAGGAAGAGAGAAATGAGCAAAGAGATCATCCACTCTGACAAGGCTCCGGCCGCTATCGGTCCGTACTCCCAGGCCGTTAAAGCCAACGGTTTCGTGTACATGTCCGGTCAGATCCCGCTGGTTCCGGAAACCATGGAACTGGTTGAAGGCGATTTCGAAGCCAACGCTGTTCAGGTTTTCGAAAACCTGAAGAACGTTGCCGAAGCCGCTGGTGGCAGCCTGCAGGACGCTATCAAGGTCAACATCTTCCTGGCCGACATGGCTGACTTCCCGAAAGTAAACGAAGTGATGCAGCGTTACTTCTCCGAGCCGTACCCGGCTCGTGCGGCTGTTGCCGTCAAGACTCTGCCGCGCAACGTACCGGTAGAAGTTGAAGCGGTTCTGTTCGTTGGCGAATAAGCCCAGCGCACACTGAACGCAGAAAAAGGCAGCCTTCGGGCTGCCTTTTTTGTATCCACAGAATCATGATCAGAAAAGCATCAAAATAATCATCCGGTATCTACTATCTTGTCGGCTGTTCTGATAAGTTTTGTCAATCTATAGCACGCCCCTCCCCCAAGGCTAACCGTACGAGACCGACCATGACCCTGACCGAACTGCGCTATATCGTCGCCCTGGCCCAGGAACAGCATTTTGGCCGCGCCGCGGAGCGCAGTTTCGTCAGTCAGCCAACCCTCAGTGTCGGTGTCAAAAAGCTCGAAGAGGAGCTCGGCGTAGCGATCTTCGAGCGCAGCAAGAACGCCGTTCGGGTCACCCCCTTGGGCGAGCGCATCATCGAACAGGCCCAGAAGGTACTGGAAGAATCCAGCGCCATCCGCGAGATCGCGACCCGGGGCAAGGACCAGCTCAGCACACCGCTGCGCGTCGGTGCGATCTATACCATCGGGCCCTACCTGTTCCCTCATCTGATTCCGCAGCTGCGCCAGAGCGTGCCGGACATGCCGCTCTACCTGGAGGAAAACTTCACCGCCGTACTGCGGCAGAAGCTGCGCAAGGGCGAGCTGGACGCGATCATCATCGCACTGCCCTTCACCGAAGCGGATGTCGTCACCAAGGCTCTCTATGACGAGCCCTTCAGCGTGCTGATGCCGGCCGGCCATCCCTGGAACGAGCGTACCGAGATCGATCCGAACGATCTCGCTGATACCGAGCTGCTGCTGCTGGGTGAAGGGCACTGTTTCCGCGATCAGGTGCTTGAAGCCTGCCCCGAACTCGCCCGCAAGACCGAGCTGCGCCGCCATACCACGATCGAAGCCAGCTCGCTGGAAACCATTCGCCATATGGTGGCCTCGGGGATGGGCGTCAGCGTGCTGCCGTTATCGGCCACCGGACAGGGTCACTATCCGAAAAACCTGCTGTCATTGCGGCCCTTCACCACACCGGCACCGCGCCGTACCGTGGCGATTGCCTGGCGTGCCAGCTTCCCGCGACCGAAGGCGATTGATGTCCTGACCGACGCCATCCGCCTCTGTTCGGTCAGCGCACAGGATGCGCAGACCCGTGCCGACAGCAACGCCTGAACAGCGCCCGATCGCCGATCTGGCCCGACGCCCGGTAACCGAACTCAAGGGCGTCGGCGAGAAACTCGCCGCACAGCTGGCCAGGGTGGAGATCCGCAGCGTACAGGATCTGCTGTTCCACCTGCCGCTGCGCTATCAGGATCGCACCCGCATCACACCCATTGCCGCCCTGCAGCCCGGTGTTGATGCCGTCATTCAGGGACGCGTCGCCGGCAGCTCGGTGGTGATGGGCCGCCGGCGCAGCCTGCTGGTACGGCTGGAAGATCACAGCGGCCTGACCAGCCTGCGCTTTTTCCATTTCAGCGCGGCCCAGCAGCGCCAGTTCACTCCGGGGCATCAGTTGCTCTGCTTTGGCGAGCCGCGCCTTGGCAGCACCGGACTTGAGTTCTATCACCCGGAATACCGCGCGGTTAAAGCGGGGCAGCCGCTGCCGCTGGAAGACACCCTGACGCCGATCTACCCGAGTACCGAGGGGCTCAGCCAACAGCGTCTGCGCGCCCTGTGCGGCCAGGCACTCGACTACCTGAAAATCCCCGGTACGCTGCAGGACTGGTTGCCCGAGCACCTGCGCCAGCGGCATCAGCTGATGCCGCTGATCGATGCCGTACGCGCACTGCACCAGCCCTCTGCCGAGAGCGCCGGTCAGAGCGAGCGTGCCCGCTATCGTCTGGCATTCGAGGAACTGCTCGCGCATCACCTGAGCCTGCTGCAACTGCGCGCACGCCTGCAGGCCGAACCAGGCAATCCCCTACCACCGCAGCAGACCCTGACCCGACAGCTGCGCACCCGGCTCGGTTTCCAGCTGACCGGCGCCCAGGAGCGCGTGGTTGCGGAGATCAGCGCCGACCTGCAGCAGCACCGGCCGATGCTGCGTCTGGTACAGGGCGATGTCGGCTCGGGTAAAACCGTGGTCGCGGCGCTTGCCGCCCTGCAGGCGATCGAAAACAGCCAGCAGGCCTGCATCATGGCGCCGACCGAGATTCTGGCCGAGCAGCACTACCGCACCCTCAAGGCCTGGTGTCAGCCGCTGGGAATCACCGTGGCCTGGCTGACCGGGCGCCTGAAGGGGCAGAAGCGCGCCGCCCAGCTGGATCTGATCGCATCGGGCGATGCCGCACTGGTGGTCGGCACCCACGCACTGTTTCAGGACAGCGTACAGTTCCAGCGGCTCGGTCTGGTGATCATCGACGAACAGCACCGCTTTGGCGTGCACCAGCGCCTGGCCCTGCGCCAGAAGGGCGAGCAACAGGGCTACCAGCCGCATCAGCTGATCATGACCGCCACGCCGATTCCGCGCACGCTGGCGATGAGCGCCTATGCCGACCTCGATTGCTCGGTCATCGATGAATTGCCGCCCGGGCGCAAACCGGTCACCACCGTTGCCCTCAGCGACGAACGACGCCCCGACGTGATCCGGCGTATCCGCGACTACTGCCGGATGGGCCATCAGGCCTATTGGGTCTGTACCCTGATCGAGGAATCCGAAGCGCTGCAATGTCAGGCGGCCGAAGTGACTGCCGCACAGCTGCAGCAGGCCCTGCCGGATCTCTCCATCGGGCTGGTGCATGGCCGCATGAAGGCGACCGAAAAGGCCGACGTGATGGATGCCTTCAAGAGTGGAGCTCTGCATCTTCTGGTAGCCACCACGGTGATCGAAGTCGGGGTCGATGTGCCCAATGCCTCGCTGATGGTGATCGAAAATCCCGAGCGCCTCGGTCTGGCCCAGCTGCACCAGCTGCGTGGTCGAGTTGGGCGCGGCAGCACGGAAAGCCATTGCGTCCTGATGTACCATCCGCCGCTGTCGGCCCAGAGCCGCGAACGACTCGGAGTGATGCGCGCCTCCAACGACGGTTTTGTGATCGCCGAAAAGGATCTGCAGCTGCGCGGCCCCGGAGAGGTGCTCGGCACACGTCAGACCGGCCTGATGCAACTGAAGGTCGCCGATCTCGAACGCGACCAGGTGCTGCTCGACGCCGTCAAGGATGCCGCCCGCGACCTGCTGCAGCGGCATCCGGAGCATGCCGCACCGTTGATCGCGCGCTGGCTCGGACAACGCCAGCAGCTGGCGGGCGTCTAACCCCACTACACTGCTTCTAACGGACCCGTTTTCAGCATAAAGAGGCCCCTTATGCCGATCTCGCCATCTCTGGAACAGATGCTCAATCACGCCGGAATCACCTACCAGATCAGCGCCCTGCAGGCCGGTGAGGACCCGGCCCGTCAGGTACAGCTGATGCTGCTCGAAGACCCGGAAGGGCTGGTGCAGCTGCTGTTTCCGCGCTCGGATCTGATCGATCTCGATTATCTGCAGGAACGCCTGGACCGACCGCTCGTACGCATCAGCAAGACCCGTCTGCACCCGCTGGCGAGCCGCCATCACTTCCGGGGCGCCGCGCCACGCATGCCCCTGCCCGGCATTACCACACTGGTGGAACAACGTCTGCTCGAACAGAGCCATCTGTATCTGGCGACCGAAGACCCGGCCGCCCCCATGCTCGAACTGACCACCGCCAGTCTGGCCCAGCTGGTACCCGACTTTACCCCGCTGGCACTGACCCTGCCTGCGCCGCCGCTGGCCGAATGCAGTTTCAACCCAGCCGCCGACGAAGCCGCACTGGCCTCGGCCGTGCGACGCAAGACCGACCTCGAAATTCGCGCTCGCCTGGAAGACACTCTGGAAATTCCGCCGCTGCAGGAAACGGCCAAACGCATCATTCGCCTGCGCGCCGAACCGGAGCCTGAAATGCAGGCGCTGATCCATATTGTGGAAACCGATCCGAGCCTCGCCGCTCAGGTCGTGAGCTGGGCCAACTCCTCCTATTACGGCAACCGCGGCCCGGTGAAATCGATCGAAGACGCCATCATCCGGGTGCTGGGGTTCGATATGGTGATCAACCTGGCGCTGGCACTGGCACTCGGCCAGTCACTGCAGCTGCCCGCGATCGAGCCCCAGGGAGCCACACCCTACTGGCGTCAGGCGGCCTACAGCGCCACGGCCATGGAAGCACTGGTCCGCCTGATTCCGCTGGAACAGCGCCCCGAGCTCGGCCTCTCCTACCTGATCGGGCTGCTGCACAACTTCGGCTACCTGGTCATGGCCCATGTCTTTGGCGCCCAGTTCAAGCAGGTTTGCCAGCACCTGGAGGTCAATCCGCACCTGCCCAGCCCGGTAATCGAAAATCACCTGCTGGGTGTCTCGCGCGAACAGATGAGTGCCTGGCTGATGCAGAGCTGGGACATGCCCGAAGAGGTCGTGGTCGCCCTGCGGTTTCAGCATTATCCCCACTATCAGGGCACGCATGCCCGCTACGCCCATCTGCTGACAGGCTGCAATGCACTGCTGGGCCTGCACGGCATCGGCAACAGCACCCTGCAGGCACAGTTGCCGGAGCTGCTGCAGACTCTGTCACTGGATGCGGAAAAAGCACAGCATGCTGTTGCACAACTGATCGAGAACGGCGAATCAATCGACCAGCTCAGTCAGTGTTTTTCCAGCCTGAGCTGAATACCGACCAACAAAAAGCGCCGCAATGCGGCGCTTTTTGTTACACGAAAGCCAACGTCCCCTCAGTTGACCGCCTCGCGCAGGGCCTTGCCCGGCTTGAAGGCAACGGTGTTGCTCGCCTTGATCTGAATCGGCTCACCGGTTTGCGGGTTCTTGCCCATCCGCGCACCACGATGACGCTGCTGGAAGGTGCCAAAGCCCACGAGGTTTACGCTCTCCTCGCGGTTGAGCGCATTGGTGATCTCATCGATGATAGCGGTCAGGGCCTGATTGGCCTGCTCTTTGGTCAGGTCGGCTTTCGCTGCAATCGCAGCAGCCAGTTCTGGTTTACGCATATTTCCCTCTACAAAATGCGGCGGTGGATATTTTTTTATAGTCCTGTCGGCCAGTTCGAACCGGCTCTAAGGGCATGTAAGCAAAAGCGCGCGCCAAATGGAATGCGCGACCGACAAACGGTTGTTAATCAACCAGCACAAACTCATCCTTGAGCGCACCGCAATGGGGACACTCCCAGTCCTCCGGAAGCTCTTCCCACAACGTACCGGGCTCAATCCCCTGATCAGGGTAGCCTTCTTCCTCGTCGTAGACGAAACCACAGACTTCACACTCCCATTGACGCATGCTGCACCTCCTCCGAAATGGCGTTATCCAGAGATAGCAGAGCGCAGCAGGCGGCGCCAATGACATATTTTGTTACAGGCGCTTCATGCTTGCGTGGCCCTTGCAGAACTCCTATGCTGCGCGGCAAAGACCGCAGACACCCTATGCCCGATTCCTGTATCGCCCTCACCCAGTGGCACCCAGACAAGCCACATGCTCACCCGCTACCGGATATATGGCGCCCCTGGCTGCTGCATCAGGGCTCATTGACCGAGCGTCTGCGCCAGCACTGGCCAGCCGATTTTGCCGTCGAGCTCCTGCATCAGGGCTGGGGGCGTCCCTGCTCCAGCGAACGCAGCCTTCTGGCACTGCCCTTTCGCCGCTGGGCCCTGATCCGTGAAGTCCTGCTCCATGGTGGAGGCCGACCGCGCGTATTTGCCCGCTCGATCATTCCCGCTGCAACGCTGAAACAGGCCGATCCCCGACTCGGTCGCCTGGGCTCACGCGCACTCGGTGAACTGCTGTTTCGCGAGGCCGCCCTCAAGCGCTCCGCATTTGAATTCACCACCGTGCCCGGCCAGCTGTTCCATACGCAGCTGGGCGATCGCTATGCCGAGACTCTGCTCTGGGGCCGGCGCTCCTGCTTCTATCTCGGCGCACATCCCTTGCTGGTGCAGGAATTCTTCCTGCCCTGAATCCGCCCTCGAGTTGCAGCCCCCGCCCCCCGGCCCTAGACTGACCGCCTGTTCCGGCCTTTGCGCTGCAGTTATGTCGAACCCGGTATGTTGAACCTGATCCTGCGCCAGTTTCCCCAATTCACTCCCTATGCCCAGCTGATGCGACTGGATCGCCCGGTGGGCACCCTGCTGCTGCTGTGGCCAACCCTGTGGGCCCTGTGGCTGGCGGCCAAGGGGATGCCGACGCCGACGCTACTGCTGATTTTCTGTAGCGGCGTTTTCGTCATGCGTGCCGCCGGCTGCGTGATCAACGATGTTGCCGACCGCAATTTCGATGGCCATGTACAGCGCACAGCCGATCGCCCGTTGGCCGCAGGGCGCACCAGCGCACTGCGCGCGCTGCTGCTTTTTGCCGGACTTTGCCTGATCGCCTTTCTGCTG
>CAYWUD010000019.1:0-8359 GCA_964461355.1 uncultured Pseudomonadales bacterium
ACCTCAGGGTGCGGTTTTTTTATGGTGCATGAGCAGGTTTTAAGGATGGGCGGTCAGCGCTGTTGCTGTTGCTGTCAGGGCTCGGCAGGAGATGCAATCAGCTTGCAGAGAGGGGTGGCGACAGCGCAGGCGCTTGGGCCACCAGCACGCGCGTGAGCCGTTGATTCGATTCCGTGTATTGTGCGTGCTCCGGGTGGCTTGCAGGAGCCCGAGCAGCAGGAGGGCCACAACGGGCGCTAAAAAAAGGCGCTCAAGGCGCCTTTTTGGTGAGCTCAGTTACCAGTCGAGAGCTCGGGAAGCTGAAACAGTTCCGGACGACAGGGCTGAATCTTGCTGTAAAAAGCGCGGATCTGCTGAAGATCGCGGCTGTAGTCGCCACTGGGCTGAATGGCCGGACCGAAGCCGGCACGCTTGCGTCTGAAATCGGCATAGCCCAGTACCACCGGTACATCAGCGGCTTCGGCAATACGGTAAAAGCCGGTTTTCCACTGGTTGACCGGTGAGCGCGTACCCTCCGGGGCCAGCGCCAGGACAAAGCTCGGCTGCGCCTTGAAGACGGCGGTGGTGTGGGCCACCAGATCGTTGCGCTGGGTGCGAACCACCGGAACGCCGCCGAGCCAGCGCATAAACCCACCAAAGGGGCCTTCAAACAGGCTGTGCTTGCCCAGCCAGTGGATCTGGGTGCGGGTCAGCAGAGCCATGGCGATGGCGATCGGGAAGTCCCAGTTGCTGGTGTGTGGGGCGCCGATCAGCACATATTTGGGCATGCGCGGGCACTGCCCTTCGATTTTCCAGCCACTGAGCCAGAAACCGATACGGGCCAGCAGGCGAAACAGGGTACAGAGAACGGGGGTGTTGAACACGGTGTAACGCATGGTTGTGGCAGGCGTTAGCCTCTCCTATCTGCGAATTCCTCCCGGCCCCGGGGCTCGGTACAATCTCCGGGTCGGTGTGCCGTCATGCGGCGTTAAGGGGACGCATGCTAGTGAGTCTCGGTGGTGGCCCCAATACGCGCTTTCCGTAATTTATAAGCAACTGGCGGATTATTGATGCCTGCTGAAATGCCTCACGTGGATCGCAAGATCATTCATATCGATGCCGACTGCTTCTTTGCTGCGGTAGAGATGCGCGAGCGCCCCGAGCTTCGGTCGCGCCCGCTGGCCGTGGGCGGGCAGCCGGGTCAGCGCGGCGTGATTGCGACCTGCAACTATCCCGCCCGCCAGTTTGGTGTGCATTCGGCGCAGCCCTCGGCGCTGGCGCTGCGTAACTGTCCCCAGTTGCTGATCCTGCCGCCGCGCTTTGCGCTGTACAAGGAGGTCTCGAAGCAGATGCGGTCCATTTTTTCCCGTTATACCGATCTGATCGAGCCGGTGTCTCTCGATGAGGCTTACCTCGATGTGACGGCCTGCCGTCATTGTCGGGGCAGTGCGACGTTGATCGCTGAGGCTATTCGTCAGGCGGTGGCCAGCGAGCTGGGGGTGACCGTTTCGGCCGGTGTGGCGCCGAATAAGTTTCTGGCCAAGGTGGCCAGTGACTGGAACAAGCCCGATGGCTGTTTTGTCATTCGGCCCGATCAGGTGGCGGGGTTTGTGAAGACGCTTCCGGTGACCCGTATCAACGGTGTCGGTCGGGTGACGGCCGCGAAGCTGGCGCGCCTCGGGGTGGAAACCTGCGGACAGTTACAACCCTTTGCCCGGATCGATCTCGAGCGTTATTTCGGCCGTTTCGGCGAGCGTCTGTACCAGTTGGCGCGGGGCGTGGACGCGCGACCGGTCGAGGTCAGTCGGCAGCGTCAGTCGGTTTCGGTCGAGCGCACCTTGCATCAGGATGTGGCGATTGATGCGTTGGCCGAGCTGCTTCCTGCTCTGCTGCAGGAGCTTGAGCGTCGTTATCGGCCGCTTTCGAGGCAGTATCAGCCCAGCAAGCGCATTGTGAAGATCAAATTTGCCGATTTTTCCCAGACCACGCTTGAAGAGCCCTTGTCTGTTTCAGGTGAAACGTGGGCCGATGCGGCGCGGTTTGCCGAGATGTTTCGGGTTGCCTGGAGTAGAGGTGGGGGTAAGGCGCGTCTTCTGGGGATCGGGCTGCGTCTGCAATCACCGACGGATTCGGGGCAGCAACTGGATCTGTTTTCGTCCTAGAGCTGTTGGCCGAGCCAGATGCCGGCCAGGGTAGCCAGAAGGCAGCTGAGCACGCTCATCAGGATATAACCGATGCCGTGCCAGTGATCGCCCTGGGTGAACAGGCGAATGGATTCGAGGGCAAAGCTCGAGAAGGTGGTAAAGGCGCCCAGGAAACCCGCAATCAGCAGGGACTGCAGGTTGATATGGACCGGGAAGCGTTCGACCAGGCAGATAAAGATCAGCCCGATCAGAAAGCTGCCGGTGATGTTGCACAGCAGGGTGCCGTAAGGGATTTTCTGTCCGTGCAGGCTGTTGATCAGCATGCCCAGAGAGAAGCGCGCGATGGCTCCGAAGAACCCGCCGATCCCGACGGCCACCCACTGTGCCAGCATCGCTTACGCCTCTTGGGTGGCGAAGTATTTTTCCAGCGGCGGAATGACCTGTTTCTTGCGGCTGACGACGCCTTCGAGGGTCAGCAGGTAATCGTTCTGCAGCTCGACACCGTAGGCATCTGCGATCATCTGCGGGTCGTGGCTGGCCACCAGCATTTCCGAGTTTTCACGGACGATATCGGTGATCACCAGTGCGCAGGTGTGCAGGCCGCTGTTGCGTGCGGTCTTGCGCATCACGTCCAGCAGTTCTTCGTGGCGTTCGCGGATCGCACGCAGATCGGTCAGTTCGAGCTGGCCGATACCCAGAGCGAAGCCGTTCATGTTGAACTGCTTGTAGTCACGCGCGAGCAGATCGCTCGGGGATACGCCGCCGATGTTGGCCTTGGCGTTGAACTGCAGCAGGACGAAGGCATCCAGATCTTCGATGCCGGCCAGCGGCTGCAGGGCTGCAACAGCTTCACGATCCTTGTCGGTGCAGGTCGGGGAGCGGAAGTGCAGGGTGTCACTGATGATGGCGCCGAGCATCAGCATGGCAATAGCCGGCTCCGGTTGCTTGCCATGGTGCTGGTACAGGTTGTAGACGATAGTGCAGGTGCTGCCTACCGGACGGATCCAGCACTCCAGCGGTTCGCGGGTGGTGATGGTGCCGAGTTTATGGTGGTCGACGATACCCAGCAGTTTGGACTGGTCCAGGTTGTCAGGGCCTTGCTCGCGATCGGAGAAATCAACCAGCCAGATGCTCTTGTCGGCGACGTCGGTCATCAATTGGGGTTCTTCAACGCCGGCCTGCTCGAGCAGAAAGCGGGTTTCCAGATTGATTTGACCCTGAACGGCGGGTTCGGAGTAGATCCCGCACTGACGGTGCAGTGCAGAAAGAGCGATGGCGCTACATACGCTGTCCGCATCGGGGCAGCGGTGGCCCAGTACAAATACGGTCATGTAAACCTCCAGCTGTGGGGATTTGCGCCAAGGCGCATCAATTTTAGGCTGGCAGTCTAGGCGCAGCCTTGCTGACAGAAAATAGGTAATCGGCGCAGTCTGTCCAAAGGATCGGTACAAAAAAGCCGCGCAAGGGCGCGGCTTTTTCTGCACAGGTTTGGCCGTGGATCAGGCTTCTACCGGTTGCTGTTCTACTGCTTCAACCTTTTCTGCTTTCGGCTTCGGCGGTGCCGGCGGCGCGTAGGGCAGCAGGATGTTGGTGATCAGAGCGGCCAGACCACCAGCAATAGCGGGGGTACCCAGCATTTTCTTCAGCATGGACGGCAGGTGCTCGATCGCTTCGGGTACGAAGGCTGCGCCCAGAGCGACACCGATGGAGACTGCCAGAATCATGGACTCGCGGCGGTCAAGCTTGACGTGGCTGATGATGTTGATACCGGCCGCAGCCACGGTACCGAACAGAATCAGGGTCGCGCCGCCCAGTACCGGCTTCGGCAGAGAGGTGAAGATCACCGCAAATACCGGGAAGATACCGAAGATGACCAGCAGCGCGGCCACAAACAGGCCGACCTTGCGGCTGGCAACGCCGGTCATCTGGATCACGCCGTTGTTCTGGCTGAAGGCGGTCAGCGGGAACGCGTTGAATACGGAGGCGGTGGCGGAGATCACGCCGTCAGCCAGTACGCCGCCGGAGATGCGGTCGTTGTATTCCTTGCCTTCCAGCGGGCGGCCGCACAGCATGCAGGTTGCGGTCAGGGCGCCGATCGCTTCGATGATCACCACCAGGTACACAAAGCCGATCAGGAAGAACGCTTCCCAGTCGATGGCGAAGAAGCCGAACTTGAACGGCATCGGTACGTTGACTGCCGGTACGTTCTCAAAGGCCGAGAAGTCAGCTTTACCCATGAACAGTGCAACGACGTAACCGATGGTCATGCCCAGAATAATGGCGCTCATGCGCAGGTAGGTATTCTTGCTGCGGAACAGCAGCAGAATGCTGACCATGACGATGGTGCCGAGGATCAGGTTCTCGGTAGAGCCAAAAGTACCGCTCGCCTTCGCTGCAAAACCGCCAGCAAAGTCGGTCATGCCCACGCGTACCAGGGAGATACCGATCAGCATAACGGTAACACCGGAAACGGTCGGGGTGATGACCTTGCGCAGCAGCGGCAGCAGACGGCTACCGAAAATGGTCACAAAGGAGCCTGCGAACAGTACACCGAAGATGGTGGACAGCATCTGCTCCTGAGACATGCCGGCTCCCAGGAAGGTGGTGCCGATGGAGATGATGGATGCCGGGTAGGCGAAGCTGGTTGCCTGCACGGTCAGCAGGCCGGAACCGATAAAGCCGCCCAGGCGCTTGACCTGAACAAAGGTACCGATACCGGACATGAACAGAGACATGCCGACCAGGTAGGTAATGATTTCAGCGTCCAGATTCAGGGCGCTACCGATCAAGACCGGGGGGGTGGCTACGCCGACGATCATAGCGAGCAGGTGCTGCATCGCGGCAAACAGGGAGGCGAAGAACGGCGGACGTGAATCCAAATCGTAAGTCAGTTCAGCGCTGGCGCCTTGCTGATGTTGCATGAGTAGACCTCTACTTGTCCTGTACAATCTGGACCGCGTGATGACATAGGCAAGACGTCACAACGACCAGAATCAATCAACTGAAAATTATTGTGAAGTCAGGAAAGGAGGGAAACTCAGGTTAACTTCGCCCACAGGGCAAAGCCCCAGATGCGGGTGCACCTGGATGAGCGAACTGAACTCTTGCACTCCCGGGGTGTAATGGGCCGAGGGTTCGATAGAGCTCAAACTGTTGGATAAAGCCTCCTTATCCTGTCGGATGCGATAGTGGCCCCAGAAATTCACCCACCTGCCGCATTGCCGTGTAAAAGACGAAGTTTCAATTGCGTACTATAAGCATATGCTTCAGTTTTTTTTTGATCATGGTCAAGCTCGCAGCGGCTTGAGTGATGTTCGAGCAAAAAAGCTGTGAACAGTTCTTGATCAGTTGGCCGTCTTGGCTAGTCCGCTCGCAGATGCGAAGACGGCCCTGACGGCAAAAACATGAGGCATGGCTCGCTAGTAAGCGTGCTTATTGTAGGGAAATTGCAGAACGATTACTAACCCTATAAAGAATAGGGGTATGCCAAAGTGGCATACAAAGAGTTGAATGCAAAAAAACTGTTTCTGTTGTGAAGGGGTTTGCCGGCTCGCCTGGCAGCCTCTTGCGGTGGCTGCCGGGCGAGCCAGTACCGTCAGGCGTTGACGGCTCCGGTGCAGATATTGATCAGGGTGCGGCAGGCCGCTTCCATCGCCTGGACACTGATGTACTCGCACGGGCCGTGGAAGTTATGGCCACCGGCAAAGATGTTCGGGCAGGGCAGGCCGCGGTAGGACAGTTCGGCGCCATCCGTACCTCCCCGGATCGGTACGTGTCTGGGGGCAAGGCCGGCCTGCTGCATGGCCTGTTCAGCCAGAGCGATCGCCTGCGGGCAGGCTTGCAGTGCTTGCGCCATATTGCGGTATTGCGGTTTGAGCTGGAGCTGCAGGCGGGGCTTGTCCAGTGCCCCATTGATGCTGGCGACCGCCTCACGCAGAACCTGGCAGCGCTGTTCGAGTCCTGCGCTGTCAAAATCGCGCAGCAGTATGGTCATTTGCGCCTGGGCGCTGGTGCCGCTGAGTGCCTGAATATGATAGAAGCCTTCGCGCCCCCGGGTCTGTTCGGGTGTTTCTGCTTCGGGCAGGCTCAGGGCCAGTTTTTGCGCCAGTCGCAGTGCATTGACCAGGCGGCCATAGCCGTCACCGGGGTGGACACTGGCGCCTTCGATCAGAACGCGAGCCTCGGTGGCGTTGAAGTTTTCATGCTGCAGTTCCCCCGGCGCGCCGCCATCGACGGTGTAGGCCCAGTCGGCACCGAATGCTGCAATGTCGAACTGTTCGGTACTGCGGCCGATCTCCTCATCCGGCGTAAAGGCCAGGCGAATCTTGCCATGGGCCAGCTCCGGATGCTGCTGCAGGTATTCCACCGCGGTAATGATCTCGGCGATACCGGCCTTGTCGTCGGCGCCCAGCAGTGTGGCTCCGTCGGTGGTAATCAGGTCGTGGCCGATGTAGCGATCAAGCTCGGGAAACTGTTCCGGCGAGAGGACCTGGCCGGCGCCGAGTTCAATGCGTTGGCCCTGGTAGTGTTCGACCAGCATCGGCGTCACGCCGGCGCCGCTGTAGTCGGGTGCTGTATCCAGATGAGCGATCAGGCCGATGCAGGGGGCCGTAACGCCGGGAGAGGCGGGCAGTGTGGCGGTCAGGTAGCCTTGCTCATCGAGTTCGATCTCGGTCAGGCCGATGTCTTCAAGTTCGATCGCCAGCAGTTCGGCAAGGCGCCGCTGGCCGGGTGTCGATGGACTCTGGTCAATATCCGGGTCGGACTGGGTGTCGAACTGGACGTAGTTCAGAAAGCGGGTGAGCAGCTTGTCCATGAGGCATCTCCGGGCGGTAGTTATGCCGAAGTTACGTAAAAAAACAGTGACCTGTTTTGACCCAGCACCGGATTTTGTATTTTTAATATACAGAAAGGGCCGCATCAGCGGCCCTTGTTACGGAGAGGCTTACTTGTGCTGCCCGCTCGGGCGCGGCCCGTAGCTGCTCCAGTGATCGTAGAAGGTGATCGGATCGTGCTGGGCCAGCAGGCCACGGCGTTTTTCGTAGCGTCCGAGCAGGTTGTGCAGAATGTCGCGAAACTGCTCGAGTACCTCGCCCTGCAGGATCAGGTCGTATTGACGTGCCACGATCGCATGCTGTTGCGGGGTCTTGTAGGTCACCTCGCCCAGGATCAGGGTCGGCAGGCCCTGGTCCATGCGGTAGCGACAGGTCAACGTCTGTTCGTCGTATTGATACAGCTGGTTCGGCACCTCCACATGGGCGAGGAGGTTGCAGTGTTTGTTGAGCTGGCAGCCGTCCAGCAGCTGGCTCAACTGGTAGAGTCCGCGCATGGTCAGGCGCAGCGCCACGGAGCGGCTGTGCAGGCCGTCTGGAGCCATCCCTTCCATACTGATAATCGCCAGGGCGTCACGAGGTGTGCTGTCCCAGTGGCGTGCCGTATAACTCTGAATCTCGGTGATCTTAAGCATCGGTTGAATCATCGCCCAAAATTAGCTGGGTTGTGCAATGCGTCTGCAAGCAGGTACGCCTTTTTCTCGGTTGGTTGGTCGATTGCGGCCACTACGGCATACCGCTACTGGCTAAGTTAGGCCAATAGCGGCGGGGCTGCCACTTCCAACAACACCTAATCGGGTGGGTAGTCAGCACTAGGCATGTTCAGGATATCCCTAGTGACTTGCGATGCTCTGTCGAGCGCTTTGCGCCCTGTTGACGCTTTCGTAAAGTTTTGATGACAGAGCTTGCGAAGATGTGGCGATCGTCGGGCTGTCGCGGATTCTGTTTGGTATAGTAGCCCTCTTTGCACAGGGTTCTTTTTAAGGCATCAGTCGATGGGTAAATCGTTACAGGAACAGTTGCTGGGGATGGGGCTTTCTTCCGAGAAAAAGCTCAAGGAGGTGCGCAAGCAGCAGCACCAGCAGCACAAGCAGAAAAAGTCGAAGAAGGAGCGCCAACAGCAGCCTGCGCAGGAGTTGTTGCAGGAGCAGCGTGCCGAGCAGATCGAGCGCGATCGTCAGCTTAACCAGCAGAAACAGGCCGAGCAGGCGCAGAAGGCGCTCAAGGCGCAGGTGCGCCAGCTGATCGAGGCCAATCGGGAAAAACGCCGTCCCGACGCAGATGTGGCCTATCACTTCAAGGATGGCACTACGATCAAGAAGCTGTACGTGTCCAAGGATCAGCAGAATCAGCTGGTTCGGGGGCAGCTGTCCATTGTGCAACTGCGTGAGTACGAGCTGGTAC
>CAYWUD010000019.1:8369-17281 GCA_964461355.1 uncultured Pseudomonadales bacterium
AGAAAAACTTAAGCGCACCAGCCCTCATGATTGGCAGAGAAAATCCTTGAGCGTCTGCCGGAATTTGTCATTCAGCTTGAACCGCCCAAGGAAGCCGAGGTCGAGGATGATTACTACAAGCAGTTCGAAATTCCGGATGACTTGATGTGGTAGGCCCTTGGGGCGCGTAGCAAGGGCCGTTACAATCGGCCTTCGATGATGCCGTCGACGCACCGTTCGGTGGCGCCCGATTGCGCAGGTGATCCCTGCGAATCAGAGCAATGGGAACAATTGAGTGGATACTTCAGAAAACAGCCGCATCCTGATCGTTGAAGATGATGAACGCCTGGCCGAGCTGACCCGGGATTATCTGCAGGCAAATGGTCTGGATGTCGCGATCGAAAATGACGGTGCCCGTGCGGTAGCGCGTATTCTGGACGAGCAGCCTGACCTCGTGGTCCTCGATCTGATGTTGCCGGGTGAAGATGGCGTTTCCATCTGCCGCCGGGTACGCAACGATTACGCTGGCCCGATCCTGATGCTGACCGCCCGCACCGATGACCTTGACGAAGTGCTCGGACTCGAGATGGGCGCCGACGATTACGTGGCCAAGCCGGTGCGCCCGCGCGTGCTGCTGGCGCGGGTACGTGCCCTGCTGCGTCGGGTGCAGCCGCTGCCGCTCGACGAGGCCGATGACAGTTCGCGCCTGCAGTTCGGCAATCTGGTGGTCGATGCCTCGATGCGTGAGGCCTGGCTGGATGAGCAGGCGATCGATCTGACCAGCGCCGAATTCGATCTGCTCTGGCTGCTGTGCAGCAATGCCGGGCGGGTACTTTCGCGTGAGGAGATCTTTGCCCAGCTGCGCGGTATCGAGTACGACGGCCAGGATCGCTCGATCGATGTGCGCGTATCCCGCATTCGCCCGAAGATCGGTGACGATCCGATGCATCCGCGCCTGATCAAGACGGTGCGCAGCAAGGGTTACCTGTTCGTCAAGGAAGTGAACGGCTAAGTGAGCTCGGTCTTTCTTCGTATCTATGGCGGTCTGCTGTTTACGCTGGTACTGGTGTTCGTCCTCTCCGGGCTGACGCTGACGCTGGTCAATGGCCAGCGCATGCTCGAATACCGCCATCTGCTGCTGCACGCGCCGATGGAGCTGATGGTGCTCGAACTGCGCGCCACGCCTGCCGGCGAACGGCAGCAGAAACTTGAACTCTGGGCCGAAGAACTTGAAGGCGCTCTGGTGTTGCTGCCCTACGGCGATCAGCATTTTTCCGCGTCGCGTCTGGAAAAGCTCAGAGCCGGCCGTGTCCAGGAGGAGCTGACCGAGCAGGGCAGTATGGCCTGGCTGCAGCTCGATCAGCAGCAGGTTCTGCAGGTACAGCTTCCCGATACCTTTGATCGTCTGTTGCTGCTGAGCCTTCGGTTGGGGCGCGATTTTGTCGAACAGGCCGGCGATCGGCAGGAGGCGATGACGCGCCTGCAGAGCTGGAGCCATTACCCGATTGCGTTGCTGGGTGCGCCGGATTCGGCTTTTACCGCGCATCAGCGGGCGCAGCTGGCCGATGGTCATCCGCTGTGGCAGCTGAAGGCGGGGGAGGCCGGTGTTGAACTCTATGCCCAGCTCGATTCGGGTACTCTGCTGCGCTACGGTCCTATCCCGCTGTATCAGGCATACCCCTTTACCCTGTTGATCGGCATTGCCCTGTTTGTCCTTTCGGCCATCAGTCTGGCGATCTATGTGCTGGTGCGGGGCCTGGAGCGGCGCCTGCGCAAGATGGAGCAGGCGGCGACAGCACTCTCGCGCGGTGATTTCGATACCCGTGTCAGCATTCGGGGCACTGACTCGGTCGGACGGCTGGCGCTTGCCTTCAACATGATGGCGCGCCATATCCAGCGGCTGCTGGGGGTGCAAAAGGAGATGATCCGGGGCGTTTCCCACGAACTGCGTACGCCGGTTGCGCGGCTGCGGTTTGCCCTGGAGATGATCGAGGATGCCCCCGATGCCGGCAGCCGCAGCCGTTTTATCGAGGGCATGGACAAGGACATTCAGGAACTTGACCAGCTGGTCGACGAGATTCTGACCTATGCGGCGCTGGATCAGGGGGCACCGCAGATCCGTTTTCGTCAGGTTGACCTGCCGGCGATCTGTGATCAGGTGCTGGCCGATCATGGCCATATTCAGGGCATCAGCCTGTCCAATCAGACCCAGAGCGCTCAGCTGGGGCGACGCAAGGGACGTGTCGACGCCGAGGAGCGTTATATCCAGCGCGCGATTCAGAATCTGGTCGGCAATGCCTGTCGCTATGCCCGCAGCGAAGTGCAGGTGCGGTTCAGCTGCAACGGCGACACCTGCCGGGTGGATGTCGATGATGACGGCCCGGGCATTCCGCCGGAGAAGTGGGAGCAGCTCTTTACACCGTTTTCACGTCTGGATGACAGTCGGACCAAGGCGACCGGCGGTTACGGGCTCGGACTGTCCATCGTGCGGCGGATCATGCACTGGCATCATGGGCGCGCGCTGGTGGGCCAGAGCCCGTTGGGAGGCGCGCGCTTCAGTCTGGTCTGGCCCTGCCGCCAGAAGCGCTGACGCCCCTGAGGTGTTGTGATTATGCCTGTCGGCGCGTTTTGATCAGGCGCACGATACCGACCAGCGATGCGCCCATCCAGAACAGCTGAATGATCATGCTGGCCAGATTGAAGTGCACCAGCAGGCTCAGGGCGATGCCGATAGCGCCGAACAGGTTCAGCAGGTTGTAGCGCCAGCTTTGCGCGGCCAGCCAGCCGAGCTGCAGCGCAAGGTAGGCGCCCACCACACAGCCTGTGCCGGCAAGGCCTGCGCTTGTGGCTGCCCATTCCAGTGGACTGAAGTCTGCGAACATTCCCGGCTCCATTCTGCTGCGCGTCGATAGGTTGTCTCCATCCCCGGTGTTTTTTCTACCCTGTTTTGGCTCGGGGTGCGAGTGCCTCGAAGATCCAGGGCCAGGCGTTCGGCCATTCCTTGTGCTGAACTTGCCCGGTTTTCACCGAAATGACGCTTGATGCCTGCATCGCGGTGTCCAAGCCAGAGCCCGCTGGTGGTTGGCTTTCTCGATTCCCGGTGCAATGATGGAGCCGGCCTCAGGGTAAGAGGCGCAGCAACAAAAGGGGAATTGTGTGAACGAAAGTCGTGATTATCTGGAAATGACCTTCCACTCCATCAACTGTTTTGCCGATGATGGTCGTCTGGATGTTGATGAGCTGGGCAGGATCTTTGCCATCGCCCAGCGTGACGGGATCGTCGATCTGAACGAGAAGCGTATTCTGCAGAACATTATCAGCCGTATTCAGCCCCATGAACTCGATGAGCCGATGCGCTATCTGCTGAACGAGATCAAGCTGGCGGTACAGAGCTGGCAGGCCGATATCAGTGCCCAGCCGGCCTGAGCAAACACGCACTACCGAGCACACAGAAACCGGAACCCGGTGGTTCCGGTTTCTTTTTTAGGCTTCTTACAGGGTCCATTCGCTCTGCTGTTTACGGTAGCGTGCCAGCGCCTGACGCAGCTCGGCACCGCGTGCTTCAAGCAGTGACGCGAGCACAATGGCACTGACGCCGACCAGCGCCAGCCCGATCCAGTAGCTGAAGTCGAAATAATCCAGTGCGTGCATCAGCTGGTCGATCAGGCCGGCCAGTAGCAGGATCAGGCCGCCGATCAGCAGAACGCGCTGCTGCACCAGATGGCTGTAGATCACCAGTGCGAGCCCGGCACCGATGCAGATCAGCGAAGCAATCAGAGTGCTGCTGCACAGGAGATTAAAGAGCAGGCCGCCGAGCAGCATCAGCATTGCCATGCAGCGGTACAGCCCCTGGCCACTGCAGGCGCGTTGCGCCAGTTCATACAGCATGGCAGCGGCCAGCAGAGGGCCGAGTAACAGGGGTAGGCTGAGCAGGCTCTGGCCGTGGGCAAGGGCGCTGCTCAGGGCAAAACCACTGAAGAGGGCTATCGGCAGAGACAGCAGTTCGAGCAGGCGGCGTGCCCAGTGCCGAAAAGGCAGGGACTGGCTCAGATGGCGCAGCACCATAAACAGTGTGACGCCGATGCCTGCAAGCATCAGATCATGGTGCGGATAGAGCCATATATTGCGGCCCAGCAGGATCGCCACCGGCAAAAACGGCAGCATCAGGGCGATGGTACCTTCCCGGGTGCGGGCCTCGCTGTGCTGCTGTGTGGTGCGGGCCGAAATGACCAGCGTGTACAGTGCCAGCGCGGTGCCGAGCAGGACTACCGGCAGGGGCTCGCGCAGGGGGATCAAGAGTGCCAGATTGGCGAGCATAAAGAGTCCGCTCAGGCGCAGGCTGAGCCCGCGCGCCAGGGTACGAAAGGCGAGCCAGATCACCGGCAGAAGACCGATGCAGGCCAGTGCGGTCAGGGTCAGGGCGGTGCCGAGACTGGCCACGGACCAGGTCACAAAGCTGGGATAGTCGATACCGCCCAGACTGTGGGTGCCGGCATAGAGAAAAGCACCTAGAATGGCAAAGTTGATCGGCACCGATGCCAGCGCCAGCATCATCAGCAGACGTGGGCTTTTGCCTTCATGCAGCCAGCGGCCGCAGCCCAGGGCGATAGCGACCAGTGCCAGGGTGTGGCCAAAAAGCAGCAGATAACGGATCAGGTCGTCGCCCCCCTCCCAGCCACGCATCAGAAAACTGTACAGAGACAGCAGCACGGCGCTGGCGCCGAGCCCTCTGAGAAATGCCGGCAGCCTGTCGCCCCAGCCGGGAGCCGGCTCTGTTTGTGGGCGCACCGGCGCGTTTCGGCACAGGCTTTCAGTATCCTGAGACCGCGCGCGGTGCAGGTGCTCGGGGACAGCGCTCCAGGTGTTGCTCGGGTTCATGATGCGTCTCCCTTAGTGTGTTTGTGTTCACTGATCAGTGCCGCCAGCTGCTGGCGAAGCGCCTGTTCGTTCTCCTGGCGCAGATAATCCTGTTCGATCGGATCGATGTCGGTATCGAAACCTTCGCTGACCAGCTCGCTTTCGCTGATGCGTACTTCCCAGCGGTCGAAGCTCTGTTCTAGCGCCTCGCTACTGCCGTGCTTCTGGCGGTCGATCAGCTCCAGGGCGTCGGCACTGCTCTGGCGGGCGCGCAGCAACTGATGCTTGTGGGTCATGCTGCTCAGTTCCTGCTCGCAGTGGCCGATATCGCGTTGCATTCGCTCGCGCGTGCTGCGGTAGTGACTGGCCATCTGGGTCAGCCGGGCGATCTGCTGCTGGCCCTGTTGCTGGCGTTGCAGGCACAGCAGCGCCTGGGGCTCGTTCTGCTCGGCTTCAGCCAGTGCCCGTTGACGCCAGAGCAGGTTGTTCTGCTCGAGCTGAGTGATTTGCTCCTGCAGGTGCTGTTCACTCTGTTCAAGCCGGCGCAGCTGAATTCTGGCCTTGGCGATCTTGTGCCTCTGCTCGTCGATGGCGGCCCTGATCAGAGCGTCGTGGTTTTCGATGTCGCCAACCATACGGTCAAGACTGGCGTAGAGACGACTGAAGGTGCGGGTGAAGAGATTCATGGCCTGATCCTGTGCAATGGGTCTGCGCTCAGTATTGGCCGGGGATGCGTTTAAATATACCCTGATGAAAAATGTAGCGAATGCGTCTACGTAAAGTCTATAAATGCTGAACCTTTCGGTTCGTATCTTTTCAGGAGCACCCGCCATGAGCGAGACCCGAGGCCTGATTCAGGCGCTCAAGCAGGCACTGCGCCAGCATCCGATGACCTATGCCGAAGTGGCGGCAGGCCTGGGGATGAGCGAAGCCAACGTCAAGCGCCTGTTTGCCTCCGAGCGTATTACCCTCGACCGGGTCGAGGCGATCTGCCGTCTGATCGATATGGGGCTGAGCGATCTCTTTGCTCTCTACAGTGCCGGGCGTGAGCAGATTCAGCAGCTGAGCGAAGAACAGGAGCAGGAGCTGGTGGCCGATGCGCGCCTGCTGCTGGTGGCCGTCTGTGTGCGCAATGAACTCAACTTTGTCGAAATCCTGCAGTACCACCATCTGAGCGAGACCGAGCTGATACGCTGTCTGGCCAAGCTCGATCGGCTGAAGGTCATCGATCTGCTGCCCGGCAACCGCATCCGCCTGCGCATCGATCGCAATTTCCGCTGGATTGAAAACGGCCCGATCGAACAGTTCTACCGCAAGGCGATTCAGCACGAATTTATCAACGGGCGTTTCGAAGCCGATGGCCGCCGCTTTTGCTTCGGCATGCTGGGCCGGAATTCTCAGGCGCTTCTGAAAAAACGCCTAGAGGCGCTGGCCTACGACTTTATTCAGCTGCATCTGGCCGACCGTGCGCTGCCCTGGGATCAGCGCAACAGTGTGGGGCTGTTGATGGCACTGCGCGAATGGGAGTTTTCGATTTTATCGCCCTATGTCAAAGAGTCGGGTCAAGGCCCAGGGCGCTCTCTGTGATTAGGGCGGCAGTTGCGTACTATAGAGAGCGTGTGCAAAACGAGGATGGCCGAAGCCTGCGTACACGCTGATTCGGCGCCGAGATTCTACTTAAGGACGAGATATGGAATGTCCGAAATGTCACAGTAAGATGGAGCGCCTTGCCGGAGTTTCCTTTGCCGCCAGCAAATGCGTGGGCTGCAAGGGTATCTGGTTTCAGGATGGCAGCCTGGAGCTGGCCAGGGGGATAAAGGGCTGTGCCGATGCTGTCGACGCAGATGGGCCAAATTCTGCCGCAGCCTATAACTCGGTGCGCGCGATCAACTGCCCTGAGTGCCATAAAAAGATGGTTGCGATGGTTGATCGCGCGCAGCTGCATATTCAGTTTGAGGCCTGCAGTTACTGCAACGGCGTTTTTCTCGATGCCGGAGAGTTCAAGGATCTTGCCGAATTCTCCTGGCTCGAGCGGGCGCAGCAGGCGATCGAGGTGTTGAAATCGAACCTTGGCCGTTAACGTAAAAGCGGGCCGTAATGGCCCGCTTTTCTTTGATCAGCGCCGCTTTTGCCCCTCGGGCTTTTTATTCTGCTTCTTGTTGCCGGGATAGCCCTGACGCCCCTTGGCGCCTGCACCGCCTTTTTTAGGCGGGGTCTTGGCCGTTTTCGGCGCGCTTTTCTCTTCCGGAGCCTGGAAGTGCAGATACAGCTCGGTCAGTACGTCCGGCAGCTGCAGGCACATATCGTCGACCAGTTCGGCATCGGCCTCCATTTCACGTATGTCCGGCTCTTCGCGGAACAGGCCCGAGAGTACCAGCAGCGGCAGCAGCAGTTCGCTGACAAACTGTTCGTCCTGGGCAAACCAAGCATCTTCGCGCTCCATCTGGCCGAGCACGAAACCGACGCACCAGCTGCGCAGTTCCGATTCGTCCGGATCATCACCGAGCTCCAGCGCCAGCGGCAGGCTGTAGGCGTCCTCATCGCTTTCCTGAAAGCCCCGGTCGATCATCTGGGCCAGATGCGCCAGGGCCGATGAAAGGGCCTCATGCTGCGCAGGCTCGAGAGCCGGCGGGGTATCGCCGAGCAATACCGCCAGCCAGTCTGCGGTCGGCAGCGGATCGGGGCTGATCACCTGGGCGGTGACAAAGCCCTGGGTGGCAACAAAATCAAGCGCATCTTCGCCGGCAGCATCGCTGTCGAAAAACTCGGTCAGAAGATCCAGTTCGGAGGGGGTCAGCATAATGGCTTCCACAGAATAAATTTGCCGCATTGTAGCCCGCAGCCGGTAGCGGTGCGAGGGGCCTTTCGGTATCCGCCACAGGCGCTCGGGGTGCAAGGCGGGTATACTGCCCGGCTTGAACAGGGCGGGCAGGGCATGAGTACAGCGGCGTTACAGGTACTGAGCAGCGTTTTCGGCTATGAGGCCTTCAGAGGGCAGCAGCAGGCGATCATCCAGCGGGTGATCGACGGCCTTGATGCGCTGGTGCTGATGCCGACCGGGGGCGGCAAGTCGCTCTGCTATCAGATCCCGGCGCTGGTGCGTCCGGGGGTCGGTATTGTGGTCTCGCCGCTGATCGCATTGATGCAGGATCAGGTACAGGCGCTCTGTCAGCTGGGGGTGAAGGCTGCCTGTCTGCATTCGGCGCTGACGCCTGAAGAGGCCAGCCGTGTCGAACTGGCGCTGCACTACGGCGAGATCGACCTTCTCTACCTATCGCCCGAGCGTCTGTTGCAGAGCCGTACGCTGAACCTGCTCGATCAGATGCAGCTGGCGCTGTTTGCCTTCGACGAAGCGCACTGCGTGTCCCACTGGGGCCATGATTTTCGCCCCGAGTACCTGCAGCTGGGGCAGCTGGGGCAGCGCTATCCGGGCGTGCCGCGCCTGGCGCTGACCGCTACCGCCGATATGCGTACCCGTCAGGAGATGCTCGAGCGCCTGCAGCTCGAGCAGGCCGAAACCTTTATCTCGAGCTTTGATCGCCCCAACATCTTTTATCGGGTGGTGGAGAAGAACAATACCCGCCAGCAGCTGCTGCGGTTCCTGCGCCGCGAGCATGCCGGTGATGCCGGCATTGTCTACTGCCTATCGCGCAAGAAGGTCGAGGAGACCGCCAGCTGGCTGAGCGCACAGGGGATCCCCGCCCTGCCGTACCATGCTGGGCTCAGCAACGAGCAGCGTAGCCTGCATCAGGATCGCTTTATCAAGGAAGAGGGGCTGGTGATCGTTGCCACCATTGCCTTCGGTATGGGGATCAACAAGCCGGATGTGCGGTTTGTCGCCCATCTGGATCTGCCCAAGAGCCTTGAAGCCTACTATCAGGAAACCGGACGGGCGGGCCGCGATGGCCTGCCGGCCAATGCCTGGATGGCCTATGGCCTGCGCGATCTGTTGCTGCTGCAGCAGATTCTGGGCCAGAGCCAGGCGGACGAGCGTATCAAGCGGGTCGAGGCGCACAAGCTCGAAGCGATGCTGGGCTTCTGCGAAGTCAGCCACTGTCGGCGCCAGTCGCTGCTCG
>CAYWUD010000020.1:0-17173 GCA_964461355.1 uncultured Pseudomonadales bacterium
GTCGGACTTGAGCTTCAGTCCGCTGGGCGCCTGAATGGTGCTGACATAATTGGATTCGGAATAGGTCAGCGAGAGGGTCGAATAACCGAGCGGCATGATATAGACAAAGGAGTTGCTGTCGGACATGCGCGTATCACGGTCGTAGGCGGTTGAACGTCGGTGCGAGAACATCAGCAGTTCATTGAGTCCGAGCAGATTGTCGCTGCTGGCACTCACCCCCATCTGATCCCGGCCGGTAGCCCGCTGCCCCTGGTTGTCTGCATCGAGATTCAGGCGAAAGGGGCGCCCACGCCGGTTCGCCACTACGACCCGGCTGGTGCCCGGAGTGGCTCCGGGCAGAATATCGATAAAGGCATTATTCGACGGCAGTCGATTAAGCTGATCGACCCCCTGCTCGAGATCGCGCAGATTCAGGATATCGCCCTCGCTGGCAGGAAACGCGGTCCAGAGATTGACGCTCTTATCCTCGGGATCCTGAAGCAGGATCGATTCAAGCCGGCCCTCGAGCACCTCGATCACCAGTTCGCCATCGGTCAGATCCTGCTGGGGCAAATAGGCGCGCGTGGTGACATAGCCCCGCTCGATATAGTCCTTGGTAATGGCGGCCAGGATGCGTTCGATCTCGACGATACCGATGCAGGTGCCCGCATAGCGCTCATCGATCTGCCTGCGGGTACGCCGCGACAGATGCTCGGCACCGACAATACGGATGGTATCGATCTGAAAACAGCGCCCGCTGACGGCGGACGGGTCCTCTTCGGGCACCAGATCGCGGGTATCCATCCCCGAGGGCGCGCGATCGGAGGGCGCAACCGACTCGATATCGCGGCGCAGCTGATCTTCAACGCGTTTCTGGTATTCGGCGGCCTGGCGGGCGGCATTGATCACATCACTCGGCGCTTGTGCCAGCACCGAAGCCGAAGCCAGAAGGCCGGACAGACTCAAAAGACATCCCAAGGTCCGGGCCAGATGGCGGCCCTGCTTTTGTGTTCGCATCATAGATCCACCGTTCACTCATCGGTCAGCGTTTCACGCAGATCCGGGTAGGTACAGGTCGAGGCACAGGACTCCACACAGAGCCCATGCACAGACGCCCCCCGAGCAGATCAGAGCCCCCATGACAGCCGACGGCTGCGCTCTGATCGTGACCGACATCACACTTGTGCCCGGATGGTATCCGTCAAATGACGCCCAATCGACAGTGCTGACAAGAACCTTACGTAACAGCAGCGCTGGCCACCCAAAGGCAGTGACATCTGAACCGTGTCGAAATTCCGTGCCACAGAAACCGGGGGATAAGCGGGTTATCCCCACGCCAAAAACGCGCCGATTGTCGGGATACCCTCAAGGCGTCGGGCGCAGGGCTATGGGAAAAAGGGCGTGAATGCGTGAACCCAGCGGGGCTGGGAGCGATGTTCAAGCCTGCAGGTACCCGGCCGGCGGTACGCTGAAGGTACAGATGCGGGGGCCTTGGCAAAGAGGAGGCGGTGCGCAACACACTGGCGCAGCCGCAGCGGTAAGCAGCTCATCCAGACCGGGGATACCGCTGCCCGAAAACACCCGCCCGGTACAGGGGCATTCAGGCGCGCCCGATCAGAAGGAGGCATGCGGGTTCAGAGGACGGCAGCGCGCCCCCTTCCCCCTCATGTTAAAAGACCTCAGCCGTCAGAGCGCTCGGCCGGCGGCTTGCCCGAATAGCGGCGCACGCGTGCATGCACGCCACGCCCGAGGCTCTTGATATGATCCTCAAGCAGGTCGACGCCATAGAGAATGGCAATCACCAGCACCGCCACACGAATGGCCGAAGCCAGCTGCTCGGTCGCAATCATCACGCCGATCGCCGCCAGTACCCAGATGGTGGCTGCCGAGGTCACGCCAATCACCGCACCGTCCTTGGACAGCATCACGCCGGCGCCGAGAAAGCCGATCCCGGTAATGATCTGCCCCACCACCCGCGACTGATCGATGCCACTGCCCTGAAGCTGGAACGAGGTAGCCAGAAACAGATAGGTCCCAAGGGTAATCAGTGCCGAGGTGCGAATACCCACCGGCTTGCCACGAAGCTGACGCTCCAGACCAATAAGACCGCCACAGAGCACCGCCGTGCCGATCGCCGGCCAGTGATAGGGGCTGATATCGACCAGCGGCCACAACAGTTCAACCATGATCTGCTCCCAGGGCTTTTTCCATGCGAAGAGCCGTACTGCCGTCCTCGTAGTAACCGGCAATACGGGCAAACTCACGAAAACCGAGCTGCCGATACAGCGCCTGCGCCACCGTATTGGGCTCGGCCACTTCAAGCCGCAGACAGGCACAGCCGAGCATCCGCGCCTCGCCCTCCAGGGCCTGATAGAGGCGCCCGGCCAGCCCCTGACCGCGCCACGCGGGCGCGACCGCCAGCGAATAGAGGCGCGCGACCCGGGTACCGCGGTAGTGCCACAGCAGCGCATAGCCACAGAGCACGTTATTCTGCGCGGCCACCCAGAGCCGTGCATGGGGCGCCTGCAGCCAGCGCCTGAGGCTGCGCCGGCTGAGGCGATCAGCACTGAAGCAGCTCTGCTCCAGCGCCACCAGCGCCTCAAGATCGGCCGGCACCGCAGGGCGCAGCACAATCGATGCGCCGGCCATCAGGCGCGCCCCCGCGCTTCGAGCCGACGCTGAAACTCGGCCATGATCTGCATATAGAGCTCATCGCCCAGATAGGCGTCTTCGATGCGGTGATCGATGCTGGGGTTGTCGTTGACCTCGAGCACATAGGCGCGCCGGCCGACCTCCTTGACATCGACACCGTACAGGCCATTACCCACCACCCGGGCCGCCTTCAGGGCCGCATCCAGCACCGGGCGCGGCACCTCGAAGGTGGGCAGGGTTTCAAAGCCCCCGGAGTTGAAGCGTTTGGCACCGTGGTTGTAGATCTGCCAGTGGTTGCGCGCCATCAGGTAACGGCAGGCATAGATCGCCCGCCCGCCCAGAATGCCGATCCGCCAATCAAAATCGGTGTACAGATACTCCTGCGCCAGCACCAGCGCACTGAAGCGGAACAGTTCACTCAGCTGCTGCACCAGCTCGGCCCGATCCTGCACCTTGAACACGCCGCGGGAAAAGGAGCCCTCGGGCATCTTCAGCACCAGCGGATAACCGAACTGCGCCTCCAGCCGATCGAGCGTTTCGGGCGCAAGATCGCTGATCACCTCCGAACGCAGGCTCGGCACCTTCTGGTAACTGAAAGCGTCGTGCAAAAACACCTTGTTGCAGCAGCGCAGAATCGAACTCGGATCGTCCATCACCACCAGACCGCGCTGCTCCGCCTGACAGGCCAGACGGTAACTGGCGTGGTCGATGGCCGTGGTTTCGCGCAGAAACAGCGCATCGTAGCGATCGATCTGCTGCACCTGATCCACCCGCACCAGTTCGGCACCGATCCCCTGCTTGGCAGCGGCCTTCACAAAGCGGCTGAGCGCCTCACGGTTGCTCGGCGGGTTGGGCTCGTCGGGATTGACCAGAATCGCCATCTCCCAGCGGTGACACTTGCTTTTGATGCCGATCCGCCACACCTGACGGGTAAAGAGATCCAGACGCTCGAGAAACTGGGCGTACTGCGCCGTATCCAGTGCGCTCAGCGCAACCCGCTGAATCCGAAGCCCCGCCGGCGCGGCGTCCTCCTCCACGCACAGCAGCGGAGCCCCGTAACGGGCAAACAGGGCCCGGCCGATCGCATCCCAGGTGCCACACCCGCTGTTGCCGAAAAAGAACAGCAGCCGTTGCCCGGCGTTGGCTGCCAGGGCCTGCTGCAACTGACCCAGGAGTTCAGCCGGCAGACTGGCCTGCATGTCGGCACTGCGCAGGGCATTGATGGTCTTGACCGTCGGCAGCACCTCGTGCCGGCGCGCTTCGGCCAGCAACGAGCAGTAATAGCCCCGGCTGAGATACTGCTCGGTATCACAGAGGTTGATCACCCGGGTTCTGGGTTCGTTGAGCTTGGGGTATTCGTTCAGGTATTGCTCAAAACTGACCACATCCGACGCAAATCGGGCAGGCAGCGGGTTATCGTGGTCAACCACGATCAGGGTCTTGTACACGAAGATTCCTTCTCCATGCGAGGCCGCAGGAGGCAAACGGATAAAGGGCGGGAACAGGGGCCAAAAAGGCGTCCCCTCAAGCGCTATATAGGCCGATTATCAGGCCCCGGCAACGCTTTTTTCGTGGCTGGACACTGCGGAAAATACCCATCATCGCAGCGGCGGGCAAACGGTGCCCCGCGCCTGCAAAAAACGCCCGATGGCCAGCGCTCGCATCAAGGTAGAACGCTGCCCGCACATCAGCGGCACGCCGCTTCCCGCACGCCCACAGGCATCGATGCACCATGATACACAGGGCCCGCTCGCCCCGATCCAGATCAAGCGCGGCACCCATGTGCAGGACGGCGTGGAGATGCACGCCAGGAATGCTGCCGTAGTGGCCATCGGCGACAGCCGTGTGGTCCGCCACAGCGCCGTTATCGAAGCGGGCACCCTGACCGCAGGCCTCCTGAGTCCCTCGCTGCCCCATATCGACAGCCACGTCGATCTGAATTCCAGCAACGCACCGCCCCTCAAATACATACGAAAAAACATATATGCAGTTTTCCATATATGGTTTAGGCTTGCACGAATCAGCACCGCTTCGGAGTAATCATGACCCCCGTCGTCTTTTTCAAGTCTCTGGCCGAAACCACGCGCCTTCTGAGCCTGCTGCTGCTCGAGCACGAAGGCGAGCTCTGCGTCTGCGAGCTCGGCTATGCGCTGGATCAATCCCAGCCGAAGATTTCGCGCCATCTGGCGCTGCTGAAACAGGACGGCCTGATTCAGGACCGTCGCCAGGGCCAGTGGGTGTTCTATCGTATTCATCCTGAGCTGGCGCACTGGGCCCGGGGCATTCTGCGTGAAACCCGAGCCGCACATCCCGAGCTGCTGGCGCCGCTGCTGCTGCGGCTACAGCAGATGGGCGAACGGCCGGAACGCCGGCAAAACTGCTGCTGAGCGCAGGCAGGCGCGCGATCAGCACGATTCACACAGGCCAGGGAGAAACACCAATGGGCATCTTTGCACGTTATCTGTCGATCTGGGTTGCGGCGGCCATCGCACTGGGCGTCGTACTGGGCAACCAGTGGCCGGCCCTCTTCGCCCTGATTGCCGGGCTCGAGTGGGCCCACGTCAATCTGGTGGTGGCCCTGTGCATCTGGATCATGATCTACCCGATGATGGTGCAGATCGACTTTAGCGCCCTCAAGAACGTGGGCCGAAGACCGAAGGGACTGCTGCTGACCCTGGTGATCAACTGGCTGATCAAGCCCTTCACCATGGCCGCGCTCGGCTGGCTGTTCTTCAAGGTGCTGTTTGTCGACTGGGTCGACCCGCAGAGCGCGCAGGAATATATCGCCGGCATGATCCTGCTCGGCGTCGCCCCCTGTACGGCGATGGTCTTTGTCTGGAGCCAGCTGACCCGAGGCGATCCCAACTACACCCTGGTGCAGGTCTCGGTCAACGATCTGATCATGGTGTTCGCCTTCGCCCCCCTGACCGCTCTGCTGCTCGGGGTCAGCGATATATCCGTGCCCTGGGAAACCCTGCTGCTGTCGGTGGTGCTGTATGTAGTGCTGCCGCTGCTGGCGGGCATCCTCACCCGCCGCCGGCTTCACGCCCGTACAGAGCCCGAACGGCTCGAGCGCCTGGTGGCGCGCCTCAAGCCCTATTCGGCGCAGGGACTGCTGCTGACCGTGGTGCTGCTGTTCGGCTTCCAGGCCGAACTGATTCTGACCGAGCCACAGACGATCGCCCTGATCGCCCTGCCGCTGCTGGTGCAAAGCTACGGCATTTTCGCGCTGGCCTATGTGGCGGCGCACCGGCTTAAGCTGCCCCATCGCATTGCGGCGCCGGCCAGCATGATCGGCACGTCCAACTTCTTCGAGCTGGCCGTCGCGGTGGCGATCTCGCTGTTCGGACTGCATTCGGGCGCCGCGCTGGCGACCGTGGTCGGCGTGCTGGTCGAGGTGCCGGTGATGCTCTCTCTGGTTGCCCTGGCCAACCGTACCCGCGCCTGGTTTGGAGACTTCGATGTTCGCCGTATTCACTGAGCTTGCCAGCTGGCTGGTGTTCGATCTCTTCGACCTGGCGCCCGACAGCCGGCTGGGCGGCGCGCTGCACTTTTTTGTCGAGGACGTCAGCAAGATCCTCGTCCTGCTGCTGGTGATGATCTATCTGATCGCCCTGGTACGCGCCAGCCTGAATGTCGAGCGGGTGCGCGACTATCTCGCCGGCAAGCACCGGGGGCTGGGCTATCTGCTCGGCTCGGGCTTTGGCGCCATCACCCCGTTCTGCTCCTGTTCGAGCATTCCGGTGTTTCTGGGGTTTACCTCGGCCGGGATTCCGGTGGGGATCACCATGGCCTTTCTGATCACCTCGCCCCTGATCAACGAGGTCGCCGTCTTGCTGCTGCTGGGCCTGCTGGGCTGGCAGTTCACCCTGACCTATGTCGCCGTGGGGATACTGGTGGGCATCGCCGGCGGCCTGTTTCTCGATACGATCCGCGCCGAACGCTGGCTGCAGGACTTTGCCGCCGAGGCACTCAAGCAGGGGCAGCAGCGTACGCAGCCGGGCTGTACCGCGCAGGCCGCGCTGACCCTTGGTGCGCGTCACCGATTTGCGCTCGGTGAAACGCGTACCATCGTCGGCCGGGTATGGAAGTGGGTGCTGATCGGCGTCGGTCTTGGCGCCGCGCTGCACGGTTTTGTCCCCGAAGGCTGGATCGCCAGTCATCTGGGCGCCGGTCAGTGGTGGACGGTCCCGGCCGCCGTGGGCCTTGGCATCCCCCTGTACGCCAACGCTACCGGCATTATTCCGGTGATGGAAAGTCTGCTGCAGAACGGCCTGCCACTCGGTACGACACTGGCTTTTTGCATGAGCACCGTGGCGGCCAGTTTTCCCGAATTCATTCTGCTCAAGCAGGTGATGCAGTGGCGCCTGCTGGCGCTGCTGTTTGTCATGCTGCTGACCGCCTTCACGCTGGTCGGCTGGCTGTTCAACGCACTTATCCTGTTCTTTTAGGAGCTATTTATGTTCGC
This sequence comes from uncultured Pseudomonadales bacterium, assembly GCA_964461355.1. Lineage (GTDB taxonomy): Bacteria > Pseudomonadota > Gammaproteobacteria > Pseudomonadales > CAYWUD01 > CAYWUD01. Next base: position 7,100 of record CAYWUD010000020.1, read on the forward strand.
CATCGAAGTCCTGGGCAGCGGCTGCAGCAAATGCCGCCAAACCGCCGATCGGATCGCGGAAATCGCCCGCGCACTGGGTGTTGACGTGCAGCTGGAGAAGGTCAGCGACCCACAGACAATTCTGCGCTACGGCGTGATGCAGACTCCGGCGGTGGTGATCGACCAGCGTCTGGTACACAGCGGCTCGGTTCCCGAAATCGACACCATCAAGCAGTGGCTCGGCAGCCCCGCCGCCTGACCCGCACCCTCGCTCAGGAAGCTGACATATGACCATCAAGGTAGGCATCAACGGCTTCGGCCGCATGGGCCGGCTGGCGCTGCGCGCCGCCTGGGGCTGGCCCGAATTCGAGTTTATTCAGATCAACGATCCCGGCGGCGATGCGACAACGCTGGCGCACCTTTTGAATTTCGATTCGGTCCACGGCCGCTGGCAGCACGAAGCCGTCGCCGAAGAGCACTGCATCCTGATCGAAGGGCAGCGGATCGCCTGCAGCCAGAACCGCGCGGTGGATGAAACCGACTGGTCGCACTGTGATCTGGTGATCGAGGCCTCGGGCAGGATCAAGACCCGCGCCCTGCTTGAACAGTACCTTGATCAGGGGGTCAAGCGCGTACTGGTCACCGCCCCGGTGAAAGAAGAAGGCGTACTGAACCTGGTGATGGGGGTCAACCACGCCCTCTATGATCCGGCCCAGCACCGGATCATCACCGCCGCCTCCTGCACCACCAACTGCCTGGCGCCGGCGATCCAGGTGATCCAGAAGGAGCTCGGCATCAAACACGGCTCCTTTACCACGGTGCACGACATCACCAACACCCAGACCATTATCGATGCGCCGCACAAAGACCTGCGCCGTGCGCGCGCCTGCGGCAGCAGCCTGATCCCCACCACCACGGGCTCGGCCAAGGCAATTGCGGCGATCTTCCCGGAACTCGAAGGCAAACTCGACGGCCACGCCATTCGCGTGCCGCTGACCAACGCCTCGCTGACCGACTGCGCCTTCGAGCTCGAGCGCGAAACCAGTGCCGAAGAGGTCAACGCCCTGCTCAAACAGGCCGCCGCAGGGGAACTGGCCGGAATACTGGGTTATGAGGAGCGCCCGCTGGTCTCGATCGACTACAAGACCGATCCACGCTCGGCGGTGGTCGATGCCCTGTCGACCCGGGTGATCTGCGGCACCCACCTCAAGCTCTACCTCTGGTACGACAACGAATGGGGCTACGCCAACCGCACCGTCGAGCTGGCGCGGCTGATCGCACAGCAGGAACACTAAGATGGGACTTCTGGCTGAGCTCTCGCCCCCGGTACGCCAGTACCTGGGGGTGACCGGCAACTACTGGGCCTTTACCCTGACCGACGGCGCCCTGCGCATGCTGGTGGTGCTGCACTTTCACCAGCTCGGTTTCTCGCCGCTGTCGATCGCGCTGCTGTTTCTGTTCTACGAGTTCTTCGGCGTGGTCACCAACCTGATCGGTGGTTGGCTCGGCGCACGGATCGGCCTGAATCGCACCCTGCAGATCGGCACCGGTCTGCAGGTACTGGCACTGGCGCTGCTGCTGGTACCGACGAGCTGGCTGAGCGTACCCTGGGTGATGGGGGCCCAGGCACTGTCGGGAATCGCCAAGGATCTGAACAAGATGAGCGCGAAAAGCGCGATCAAGCAGCTGGTCCCCAAGGATGCCGAAGGGCGCCTGTACCACTGGATTGCGCTCTTGACCGGCTCGAAAAACGCCCTGAAAGGGGTCGGATTCTTTCTCGGTGGCGCACTGCTGGCTGCACTTGGCTTTCGCGGTGCGCTGGCGCTCCTTGCCTCGGCGCTGGCGCTGGTCTGGCTTGCCGGACTCTGGGGACTGCGCGAAGCGTTCGGCCAGGCGAAAAACAAGCCCAAGTTCACCGAGCTTTTTTCCAAAAGCGCGGCAGTCAACTGGCTGTCGGCGGCGCGGCTCTTTCTGTTCGGCGCCCGTGATCTCTGGTTTGTGCTAGCGCTGCCGGTCTTTCTCAGTGCCGAGCTTGGCTGGAGCCATACCGCTGTCGGCAGCTTTCTGGCCTGCTGGGTGATCGGCTACGGCTTTGTCCAGGCGCTGGCACCGCGCATCACCGGCACTAGCACACAAGGGCGGTCCGGACGCCTGCCCGATGGCCGCAGCGCCTGTGGCTGGGCGGGACTGCTGGCGCTGATTCCGGCGCTGATCGCCCTCGGCCTTCAGATCGAGCTGCCCGCCGAGGCACTGCTGATCGCAGGGCTTGCCCTGTTCGGACTGCTGTTTGCGGTGAATTCCTCCCTGCACAGCTACCTGATCGTTCACTATGCGCGCGATGAAGGAGTATCGCTGGATGTGGGCTTTTACTATATGGCCAACGCCGCCGGGCGGCTGACCGGCACCCTGCTCTCGGGCTGGCTGTTTCAGGGTTACGGGTTAACGGCCTGCCTCTGGGGCTCGACGCTCTTTCTGCTGTTGGCCTGCCTGCTGTCGCTGGGGCTGCCGCGCGCGGCCCCTGCGCACCCGGGTCAGGCCATCTCGCACCATCACCACAAGGCTTGAAATATGAATATTTTTTGTCAATTCTGCTCTTTTGCCGGTGGCCCGGGCCTCTAGCATTTGCCGCATTTGAAATGCCCATTTGTTCGAATAGACACGGCTGGAGTAACAGGATGATGCAGGCTCATGGAGATATCAGACTCGACTGGCGGGGACGCATTCTTCGCGTTGAAACCTCTGGCCTGTTCAACGAGGAAGGGGCTCTGGCTGCCAGCGCGCGCTATCAACAGACTGTCTGCGACGCGGAGGATGCCCCCTGGGCACGCCTGGATATCTGGCAAAGCGGCGTGCTGGGTACGCCCGAAGTGTTTGCCCACGCGCCCGAGGTGTATCGCTGGAGTGCCGAGCACGGCTGCCGGGCGATCGCCATCGTCGCCGGCGACCAGATGCAGAGGGAGCTGATGGACGGCCTGATTCCCGCACCCTTTGCCTTTTTTGCCGAGGAAGCCCTGGCACTGAGCTGGTTAGAGCAGCAGCTTACCGAGACGCGGCACACCGAGGCCGCACTCGCCTGAGGCAACAGCAGCATGCAGCACCTGAACCTCAATCTGATCCGCTCGCTGGCCGTGCTGCTGGAAGAGCGCAATGTCACCGCCGCCGCGGCTCGCCTGCACCTGACCCAGTCGGCACTCAGCCGCCAGCTCGGCCAGCTGCGCGCCTGCTTCGCCGACCCGCTGCTGATCCGCGTCGGCAACGAGTACCTGCTCAGCGCCCGTGCCGAACAGCTGCAGCCGAAAATTCAGGGTATTCTCGCCGAGATCGCCACCCTCGGTGACGAACAGCGCTTCGACCCGGCCCAGTGCCGACGTCGCTTCAGTTTTGCCTGTACCGACTACGTCGCCCAGCTGATCTTTCCCGCCGTGCTCGAACGCCTGCACCGCGAGGCTCCGCTGATCGATATCCGCTATGAAATGTGGCACCCCGAATGGCTCGACCAGCTGGGTCAGCGCCCCCTCGATCTGGTCTCGACCACCCTCTCGGAGCTGCCCGAATCGCTGCAGAGCATTCCCATCGGTCAGGACCATTCGGTCTGCCTGATGGCCGCCAACCATCCACTGCGCGCACAACCGGCACCGACCCTTGAGGCGCTGCTCGCCTATCCCTTCGTGCAGCTCAACAGCGGGGGGGACAAGGACTCCTTCCTGGATCGCGCACTCGAGGCTGAGGGACGCCACCGGCGCATCCTGCTGGAAGTGCCCTTTTTTTCCGCCGCCTTCGCAGTGATCGTACGCAGTCAGGCACTGATGGTCGTACCGGCGCATATTGCCCAGAATGCCGCCAGCGCCTACCCCCTGAGTTACGCGCCCCTGCCATTACCGACACCGGAAAATCGCTACCATCTCTGCTGGCATGCTCGCCACGCCCGTGACCCGGCCCACCGCTGGATTCGCCAGTGCATTGCCGAAGAGCTGCGCGCCTCGATGTACGCGCCACCCGGGCCTGCGCAGCCATGATTTCAAATCATGGCGACCATCCTGCTTTTTCATTTCTCGCATAAACACCACCCACGTAGACTGCCGCGATCGATCTCTGCGAGCACGTCCATGACTCTGACCACCTGGCTTTCTCTGGTTGCACTCTGCGGTTTCGGCGCCATGTCACCGGGCCCGAGCCTTGCCGTCGTCCTGCGCCAGACCCTCAACAACGGCCGCCGCCACGGTATTGCGACCGCCTGTGCGCATGCCTTCGGTGTCGCCCTCTGGGCGGTGCTGACCATTCAGGGACTGGCCCTGCTGATCACGCAAACGCCGCTGCTCTACCAGCTGCTGACCTACGCCGGTGCGGCCTATCTGGCCTGGCTCGGGGTGCGCGCCCTGCGCGCACGGGGCGGCATCCGGCTTGAGCTGCACGCACGTCCGGGCAGTCTCGGGGCCGCCGCCCGTGACGGCCTGATGATCTCGCTGCTGAACCCGAAGCTGGCGATCTTTTTTCTTGCCCTCTTCACTCAGTACGTTGCCGCCGAGCAGAGTCCCGGCGAACAGCTGCTGCTGGTCGCCACCGTGGCCGGAATCGACAGCCTCTGGTATATCCTGATCGCGCTGCTGCTGTCGCAATCGGGCCTGATCGAGCGACTCAGACGCAACGCCGCCATCCTGGACAGGGTTTCGGGTCTGATCCTGATCGCACTGGCACTGAGGGTCGTGACCCTGTGATACAAAAAAGCGCGGGGCAACGATATTGCCCCGCGCTTTTTTTAGCTGCTGCCTGCGCAGACGTGCGCCTTCGGATCAGCGGCGCTGCTGCTTGAACCAGTCTGCCGTCTCCTGCAGGCCCTGATCCAGGGTATAGGGCGGTGTCCAGCCCAGCTCCTCACGCAGCGGAGTGCTATCCAGTGCCAGCGACCCCATCAGGCGCTCCATCTCGGCCTGTTTGCCGAGCAGGGTGCCGACAAACCGCAACAGGCCCGTAGGCACGGGCAGCAGACGCGGCGCTCGCCCCAGCGCCGCCGCCATGCGGCGTACCAGTTCGGCCGAAGAGAGATCTTCGCCATCGCTGACCAGATAGGTCTGACCCACCGCCGCAGGGTGCTCGAGACAGCAGGCGATGGCATCGACCAGATTTCCGAGAAACACCAGACTGCGACGATTTCGGATACAGCCAAAGGGCAGCGGCAGGCCTTTATCGACCCCCTGCAGCAGACGCAGGAAATTGGCGCCGACACCCGGCCCGTACACCAGCGGCGGACGCAGAATCACCACCTCCAGCGCGCTTTGCTGACCGAGTTCCAGCAGCGCCTGCTCGGCGTCCCATTTCGAACAGGCATAGGCGCCCTGCGGCAACGCCGGATCGTCGCGTCGATAGGGCTCGGGCTGCCCTTCACCCAGGACCTTGGCGGTGCTGACAAAGACAAACCGCTTCACCCCGGCCGCCACACACTGGCGGGCCAGATTCAGTGCCCCTTCGGTATTGACCTGACGGTACAGCGCTGCCTCGGCGGCCGTATCCTGCATCTGATGCACGCGCGCGGCCAGATGAACCACCGCTTGCGGGGCTTTGGCCAGCGCCGCACTCCAGTCGGTGTGACCATCGATATGGCCCACCGCAACATCCGCAGCCGCCGCTGCGCTGCGCACGGTTTTGATCAGAGTATGTCCGCCCTGCTCTAGTACCGCGCACAGCGCCGTACCCACAAGTCCGTTTGCCCCGGTTACCAGAATGTTCACGCCCGTACTCCCATCCACGCTCAAACGCTATTTCGCCACCCGACAAGGCCTGCCATCGTAAACAACCGTCTTCATAAATACGAGCAACGTCATGCACCTCAGAAGCGCAGCGGTGGGCATTCCAGCCGCTGCCCGGTCTGCGCTTTTTCTACTTGCGGCAGCACATCCACACTCGGCCAGCAGCCACGGGCCAGCGCTTCACGGTACGCGGCCGGCAAACCGGCCGCACGCATCGCCTGCTGCGCTGGCGGAACGTCGTAGTGCAATCGCTGCCAGCGTGCGCGGATACGATCGGCCTCGGCCTCCAGCAGCATGTACCAGCCCTCGGCGGTGCCATCGTTGGCCGGCATGCCGATCACACCGGCATTCAGCCACCCCCGATTGCCCCAGCACTGGCCAAAGGGGATCCCCGAATGGCCGGCCAGAATCAGATCGGCCTCGCTCTGTAGCAGCTGACGCTGCTTGTCCTCAGCGCAAGAGGAGGCAAACACAAAGCGGTTCTGCTGCTCGGTATCACCATGCACGCAGAGCACCCGGCGCCCGGCAAAGGAAAAGCGGATCTGCTCGGGTAACGCGGCCATCCAGCGTCGATCGGCGTCGTCGACCTGTTGCAGGCAATAGCGATACCACGCCACGGAAAGAAGCGAACAGGCACTGCCGGCATCGAAGCCGCAGCCGCAATCGGGCGCGGCGGCCGCCAGCGCCGCTTCGCAGTTGCCCTGCACCACGGCGATCCCCCAGTCACGGATCAACGCCAGCGTCTCACGCGGCTGACCGCAATAGGCCAGAACATCGCCGGTACAGATCACCTGCTGCGGGGCAAGGCCGAGGCGCTCGGCTTCGCGGCGCAATGCCCGGGTCGCCTGCAGATTGCTGTAGGGGCCGCCAAAAATCAGCAGCGGCCCGGTCAGCACGCCCAGCTCGCGCGTGGTCATTGCGCCACCTCGGCCGCCGGTTCGCGAACCAGAATACGGCCGAACCAGAACAGCAGAATGCCACCGCCCAGCACCAGCAGACAGATCCACAGCAGCTTGGTGTACTTGTGCGCATCGCCCAGCCACTGGGTATGCCCCGAGGACTCGAGAAAATAGAGCACCGCACCGGCGATCGCCAGCACAAAGGCCCCCAGGTAGCTCGCGACCGGAATATCACGGCAACCGCCCCAGAGGCTGAAAAAGACCACCGGCGCCAGATACATCGACGCGGTACCGCTGACCGCCACAGCGCTGAAGAGATCCTTGTTGCCCCAGAACACCAGCGCCAGACCGAGCAGCATAAAGAACGCCATCACCAGACGACCGTTACGCAGGCTCGGATGCATCAGGCGCATATCCACCGCCACCAGTTTGGCCGAACTCGACAGGGTACTGTCGAGGGTCGACATCGCCGAGATCACCAGAGCACCGTTGAAGAACAGCATCGGTACCGCACCGAGCAGGCGCTCCAGCGCGCCGTTCATGCTCTCACCGCCTTCGGCCAGTGCACCGGCCATCACCCCGAGCACACCAAAGGCCAGAATGCACAGGGTGCTGAGCCAGCCGGCATGCACAAAGCTTTTGCGCGTTACCTGGCGATCAGCCAGAAAACCACGGTCCATCATCACCGGATCGTGCATCGGATAGCTCCACACCTGCAAGAGCGCCACCAGCAGCAGAATCGGACCCGGTTCACTGAGCACAAAGGGCGTAGCCAGCAGCGTCTCCAGATTCATATGCCCCGATCCCAGCGCCATCACCAGCAGCGCCAGCAATACCACCAGGAACACGCCCATCTGAAACAGATCGGTACGCAGTGACGCATGCAGACCGCCAATCATCGAATAGGCCAGCGTCACCCCGGCAAAGGCCAGCACCGCCAGCGTGTAGGCACTGGAACCGGCGGCACCGAACAGGATGCCGATCACCAGCACGTTGGCAAACACCTCGCTGACCAGACGCAGGCCGATCACCAGGTTGTAGCAATGGGTGCCGGCGGCACCAAAACGATCACGCAGAAAGTCCTGAATGCTGTCAAAGCCGTGACGAAAACGCAGCGAATCAATAATCAGCCCACCGGTAAAGAACGACAGGTAATAGGCGCCATAGGCCAGCACGCCCCAGATACCGTAGTAAAACCCCAGAATGGCCGCGTTCAGCAGCGAGCGGGCAAAGATCCAGGTGGTCACCTGGCTCATCACCAAAAGCAGCAGACCCGGGGCCTGGCCATCGGGCGAGCGCCCGCGAAAAAAGCCCGCCTCCCCGCGCGCGCGCGGGGACAGACACAGCCACAACAACGCCAAAACCGCAATCACAACCCGCAAAACCATCGTCATTACCAACTCCTTCAATGGGAAGCTTAATCGTGCGGTATTGTCGCCATCGTGCGGCAAAAAACCGGAAACAGCGGATACTAAGGATTCGTCGCGCCGACGAAAAGGGGAATAATGGCGTTAATTGCAGCCAAAAGGAGCTAACTATACTCAACCAGGCCCCGTAGACCTTACTGGAGCTTGCGATGCCCAAGCCGCCGCTGCTGTCCCTGATCTCCTTCAATAGCGAACTTTTACAGCACCTGCTCGATGACGTTGGGGCCTGTATCTACATCAAGGATCACGAGGCGCGCTACCGTTTTGTGAATGCCAGCCTGCTCGAGCAGTTTGGCCTCACACGCGAACAGGTACTGGGTTTTACCGACCAGGAACTGGTTGGAGAGGATCAGATTCCCGAGCGCCTCGAGGCGCAGCGTCAGGTACTCGAGCAGGGCATCGACATCGATCACGAAGTAGAACAGCTGCTGCGTATGAGCGCCGAGCGCGGCCGGTTTCGCTGCATCGAAAAGCCCATCCGCGCGGCAAACGGCCAGATTCAGGGCCTCTATGGAGTGGTCAGCGATCTCAGCGCGTTCAAGCGTCTGCAGTGCCGCCACCGCGAAGAGCACGCCCTCCTCGAGGCACTGCTCGAGCACACCGACAACAATGTCTTTCTGACCGATGCCGATAACCGGGTCCACTACGCCAACCGCAAGGTCCGCGAACGCGTGGGCCTGACCGAGCAGGAGCTGATCGGCAAACGGCTCGACGAGCTGGTCCCAGGCGATTTTGTCACCCGCTTTCAACAGCAATCCGCACAGACGATCGCCGAGCAGGGGCCGACTCGGGGCGTCAACGCCTTCACCGACAATAAGGGACAAACCCAGTATTACTGGTACGTAAAACAACCGCTGCAGTGGCATGACCAGACCATGATCATGGGCATGAGCGCCGATATCACCGAACTCTATCTGCTCAAGGAAGAGCTGCACCGCCAGGCCTACACCGATGCCCTGACCCAGCTGTACAACCGGCGCCACTTCTTCGAACAGGCTGAGCGCGAGCAGGCCCGCGCCAGCCGGCATGCACGGCCACTGTGTCTGATCCTGATGGATATCGATCACTTCAAGCAGATCAACGACCGCTACGGTCACCCGGTCGGTGATCAGGTGCTGGTCGAAGTAGCCCAGTGCCTGAAAGAGCAGGTGCGCCAGGAAGACCTCTTGGCCCGGGTCGGTGGCGAGGAGTTTGCCCTGCTGCTGGCCGATACCGACCCGATTGCCGCCCGCTTTATGGCCGAACGGATCCGCAGCCGTATCGCCGCACTGCAGGTCTCGGCCGGTGAGGCGCTGATTCACCCGACCCTGAGCCTGGGGATCGCCCTGTTACAACCCGAAGATGAAACGTTGGACAGGCTCTATCAGCGCAGCGACGAGGCGCTGTACCAGGCCAAGGAAAGCGGCCGCAATCGCGTATGCGGTTGTGACTACATCCAGTAATCGATCAACTGCCTGCAGCTGGAGTGCTAATCGGTTGCAGCACGCTGACACGCATTATCACGAAAGCGCTGGTGTTTAGCGCTTGCCTCACGCTCATAAACCTGCCGCCAATAGTCGCAGATCTCCTGATTGGTCTGACGTATGCTGCTACGCAGAGCCACCTGCTGCTGTTGTTTCTGCTGCTGCGCCGCAAACTCAGCGCGCTGCCTAGCCTGCTGCTTTTGCAGCTGTTCCATAGCAACCTTTGCCTGATACTGAACCCAGGCATGGTCAATTAGCCGGAGACTGAGGTTGCTCAGCAACAAAGCCAAAAAAAGCGCCAAAAAAAGCTTGAAGTAATTAATACCATTCATCGAAATCCCTTCCTCGTGTTCATCCTGATACGCCACAAGGCACCGGCCTTGGCTCGTTCTTCGCTAGCGAGCAACATGCTTTTACCCCAGGCCCCCTCATGGGCTCAAGCTCAGCCAGTTACACGCAGAGGATATGCTCTACGGCAAAACCGCCAGCAAGAACTATACAGAACGCTTGACCTTGTACAATTAACACCTAGACTCAACTTATCGATACAGGAGGCAAGATC
>CAYWUD010000021.1:0-17035 GCA_964461355.1 uncultured Pseudomonadales bacterium
GAAGGAGGTAGCGAGGAAGGGAATGGAATCGAAACCGAACAGCGCGTTCTCGTTCTCGTGGGCCGAGAGCAGCCGCTCGCCGATCGGGGCCTGCCCGGTCTGCACCGCGCGCTTGATATCGGCGGTCTCGTCGATCACCACCGGGGTATTGCCCGCCCCTACGCCGATCGCCGGCTTGCCGGAGGAGTAGGCGGCACGCACCATGCCCGGGCCACCGGTTGCGAGAATCAGGTTGATATCCGGATGCTGCATCAGCGCGTTCGACAGTTCGACGCTCGGCTCCTCCAGCCAGCCGATGATGTCCTCCGGCGCACCGGCCGCAACCGCCGCGTCGCGCACCAGACGGGCCGCGTAGCAGGTTGACTCCTTCGCCCGTGGATGCGGCGAAAAGATGATGCCGTTACGGGTCTTGAGCGAGATCAGCGCCTTGAAGATCGCGGTCGAAGTCGGGTTGGTGGTCGGGATAATGCCGCAGATCAGGCCGATCGGCTCGGCAATGGTCATGATGCCGAATTCGTCGTCTTCCTCCAGAATGCCGCAGGTCTTGTCGTCCTTGTACTTGTTGTAGATGTACTCGGAGGCAAAGTGATTCTTGATCACCTTGTCCTCGACGATCCCCATTCCGGTTTCTGCAACCGCCATCTTGGACAGGGGAATCCGTGCATCGGCCGCAGCCAGTGCGGCCGCACGGAAGATGCGGTCCACCTGTTCCTGACTGAAACCGGCGAACTGCTGCTGGGCACGTTTCACGCGCGCCACCAGATCATTCAGCCGTGCCAGAGCACGCTCCTTGTTTGCACTCATCCATAGCCTCCGCTGTAGACGTTTTTATAAGAAGGGCCGGTCGGAGCGACCGGCGATCGATACGCAATGGTCCCTAGAGCTTAATCGATTAGTGCCAAACAGCCGGGCAACCTTGGCCAAGCCTGATCCAGATCAGCTCGGCGCTCGCTCGACCCAGATCGCCTGCCGGTTACAGAAACTGCGCAGCCCCGCTTCGGCCAGCTCGCGGCCATAACCCGACCCCTTGGGACCGCCAAAGGGCAGGCGCAGGTCGCTTTTCACCGTGCTGTTGATAAAGACCGCGCCGGCCTGCAGTTGCCGCCCGAGCGCCTCGGCCTGACCATGCTGAGCGCTCCAGACACTGGCACCGAGGCCAAAGGGCGTTGCATTGGCCAGATCGATCGCCTCATCGTGTGTGCTGAAGGGCAGCACCTGGGCCACCGGGCCGAACAGCTCCTGCATGAACACCGGATTGTCCGGCGTTACCCCCGACAGGATGGTGGCCTGAAAGCCGTATCCGGGCCCCGCCTCGGCGGAGCCCCCGAGCTCAAGCCGGGCACCCGCAGCAAACGCCTGGGCAAGCTGTTCCTCGAGTTCGGTACGGAGGGTGCGGCTCGAAAGCGGAGCCAGGGTCGTGTCCGGTGCCTGCGGATCGCCATAACGCAGGGAGGCTGCAGCCCCCTTCAGGCGCTCAAGAAACTCGGCATAGCGCGTCTGCTCGACCAGAAAACGCTTCGCCGCAATACAGACCTGACCGGCATTGCTGTAGCGGGCGCGAATCGCCTGGGGAATCACCACATCAAGGTCGGCATCGGCCAGTACCACAAAGGGGTCGGAACCACCGAGTTCGAGCACCGAAGGTTTGAGGGCCTGACCGGCACAGGCGCCCACCCGGGCACCGGCGGCTGGCGAACCGGTAATGGCCACGCCACGGATGCGTCGATCGGCAATCACCGGCTCAACCGCCGCACCCGAAAGCTGCAGTACGGCAAACAGCCCCTCGGGGAACCCGGCGTCCTGCAGCAGCGCGGCCATGGCGCGGGCACAGCCGGTGACATTGCCGGCATGTTTGAGCAGCGCCGCATTACCGGCCATCAGCACCGGTACCAGAAAACGAAACACCTGCCAGAACGGGAAGTTCCAGGGCATGATCGCCAGTATCACGCCCAGCGGCTGATAGCGCAGATAACTGTGATCGGCCTCGGTGGCTACCGGCTCGGGCGCCAGCAACCGCTCGCTCTCCTCGGCATAGAAACGACAGCAGGCGGCGCACTTGTCGATCTCGGCCAGCGCCTCGGTCTGCAACTTGCCCATTTCCGCGCTGATCAGCTGTGCCAGCGGAACGCGCTGCTGCTCCAGCAGGGTCGCCAGCCGCAGCATCGGCTCAGCCCGTCGGGCAACCGGGACCGCGCGCCAGCCGGCAAAGGCCGCATCTGCAGCATCAAGACGCTGGTCGACTTCAGCAGGGGTATGCGTGTTATAGACGGCCAGCTCCTGACCATCGTAGGGATTGATCGATCTTAAGTGCATCGGGCCGGGCTCCGGGAATCAACACAAGGACTCCCTGAGCTTAGCGGCCAGATGTCTGGCTGCCGCAGAACCGCAGCACCCACGACCCTGTGGATAAGCATGCCCTGTGCGGGAAAAAACCGTGATCAAGACTGCCCGTTACGGACGGCCCTGGACGCACGCAGGAGCGGACTCAGTCCGCTGTGGTCAGGTAACGGACCGGCACCCGTTTCAGATGACTGAGCAGCTCATAGGGAATGGTATCGGCGGCCCTCGCCACCTCGGCCACGGACAGATTCGGCCCCCAGAGTTCAACCTCGGCGCCGACAGCGATCTCGGGCAGATCGGTCAGATCCACCGTCAGCATATCCATCGAGATCCGTCCGACCAGCGCGGTCCGTTGACCGTTTACCAGCACCGGTGTGCCGTCGGCGGCATGCCGGGGATAGCCATCGGCGTAACCGACCGCCACCACACCGATGCGCATCGGCCGCGGCGTCACGAAACGGGCGCCATAACCGACCGCAACGCCCGCCGGCAGGGTACGTATCGCGGTAATGCGCGAGCAAAAACGCATCACCGGTTGCAGCGGAGCACAGGTTTCGCGCGGCAGATCGAACGGGGTCACGCCATAGAGCATCAGGCCGGCGCGGTTGTAATCGCGGCAGGCTTCGGGCCAGGCCAGCAGAGCTGGAGAGTTGGCGAGACTGGCGGCCCCGGGCAGGTCCGCCGTGGCGCGATCGAAACAGGCCAGTTGCGCCTCGGTGGCCGCCGGCGCACCCAGTTCATCGGCGCGGGCAAAATGGCTCATCTTCACCACCGCAGCGACCTGCGGCGCGGTATTCAGCCGCTGCCAGACGCCGGCATAATCCTCCGGTGCAAAGCCGAGGCGATGCATCCCGGTATCGAGCTTGAGCCAGACACACAGTGGCTGTGCGAGCTCGGTGCCCAGCAGCAGATCAAGCTGCTCGTACTGGTGAATCACCGGTTGCAGCCCGGCTGCGGCAATTTCGAGCAGCTCTTCACGATCGAAAAAGCCCTCGAGCAGCAAAATCGGCGCCTTGATGCCCGCCGCGCGCAGCACCCGCGCCTCCTCCAGAAAGGCAACGGCAAAACCGTCCACCCAGGGCGCCAGCGCCCGACAGACCGGCAGTACGCCATGACCGTAGGCATCGGCCTTGACCACCGCCAGCAGACGACCCGGATGCAACGCCTTGGCATAGCGTGCATTCGCTTGTAACGCGGTTAAATCCACCTCAGCCCAGGCGGGACGACTCATGGCCCTTTCCTTCCACGACCCTGTTGCAAACAGGCAAGAGTATGCCCCCTTTACCCCCCACGAACCATGGCGCAGGGGCAAAAAAAGCCCCGACGCAGAGCGCCGGGGCCATTCTTTACACAAGCGCAAGGCCCGGTGTCAGGCGGAAACATTTTCCACGTCGCCCACGGCGGCGGTCACGGACATTTCCACCAGCAGCTCGGGGCTTGCCATGGCCGCCTGTACACAGGCGCGTGCCGGCGCCAGACCTTCCGGTACCCAGGCATCCCAGACGGAGTTCATGCGCGCGAACAGCTCCATGTCCTTGAGATAGATGGTCACCGACAGCAACTTGGTCTTGTCCGAGCCCACGCTGGCCAGCAGCTCTTCGATCTTTTCCAGCGTAGTGCGGGTCTGGTCTTCGATCTCGGCGGTACGGTCCTTGGCTACCTGACCACAGAAGTAGGCAACTCCGTTGTATACAACCGCACGGCTCATACGCTGCTTGGTTTCATAACGCTCGATCTGCATGGCGACGCTCCTTGGGGAATGGCTCTTCATCAAAGGCCGCTAGTGTAACGGGGTCATCCCCGCTTGCCCACCGCACCGGACACGCCGCAGGACAAAACAACACAAACGACATGGATATTCTGCATTTACCCAGACAAACCAGGATATTTTGTTGCACATCCAGAAATAAGGGTTATTTTTTACCAAAAGGACTGTTCAGAAGGAGGGCCACTATGCGCAGCCGCAAAGAGAGCATCCGCGAACTCGATGAGATCGACAAACACATCCTGCAGATCCTGCAGGAGAACGGTCGTATCTCCTATGTCGATCTGGCCAATCAGGTCGGATTGAGTACCACCCCCTGCCTGGAACGCGTCAAGCGCCTGGAACGCGATGATTTTATCGTCGGCTACAGCGCCCAGCTCAACCCCCAGCGCCTGCATGCCGGGCTCCTGGTCTATCTGGAGCTGCAGCTCGACGTGCAACTCACACCCGCTCAGGTGCGCCAGGCCGTCAGCAGCCTGGACTGGATTCTCGAATGCCACCGGGTCGCCGGCCGCTTCGATTATCTGATCAAGGCGCGTATCCCCGAACCCCAGGCATTCAGTCAACTGGTCGCCGAGCTGCATGAGGCGCTGCCGGGCATTCACCAGCTGCAAAGCTACAGCGTGATGGATGAGCTCAAAGAAACCCAGGCACTCCCCCTGACCAGCTAAGCATGCTGTTCCCGTTAAAAAGGGCCTCGATTGAGGCCCTTTTTAGTGTTCGCATGGCACAGCTGCAGCCCCACGAAGACATCCTAGAACTCCTGCAAAAAGTGCAGCAGCAGCTGGCGATCACTGGCACTGACCTGCTCGATATAAAAGCCGGACCCGCAGAACTGGCCGAAACTGGAGTCGGCGCACCACATGCATTCGGCCAGCAGCCGCACCTCACGGTTATAGGGTTCGGGCAGACAGATGGTGAAATGACAGTGCGATCCGGCGGTAAAGGGTTCTCCGGCCAACAGCATGAAGCCCTCTTCGGTGAGATCGAAAATACGGCCCACACGCGCCCCCGAACCGGTATCGAGGACCGGCACTTCCGTATCGATGCGCCGCCGAACCTGGCGACGTTCATTCCCTGAATGCTGCATACCCTCAGTTATAGCCGCTCCGGCCGGCAGCGCTGCAGAAACGCCGCAAATAAGTGCTGGACTACACTCAACAGGTCATCCGCCCATGCCGGATCGTGGGCAGAAATCCCATAACTAGAACAAGACAATCTGATCAGGGGCATCAGGCCCCGGGGTGCTTGGAGGGGTTCGCTATGTTCAAACGCCTGGCGCAGGTTCGACTCAACGACCTGCACTTCAAACTCGATCGCCGTTCAGGGCTACGTGCCATCATCGCCATTCACGACATTTCCCGCGGACCGGCCCTGGGTGGCTGTCGCGCCCTGCACTATCAGGATGAACAGGACGCCATCGAGGATGCCCTGCGTCTGGCCCAGGGCATGAGCTACAAGGCCGCTCTGGCCGGGCTCGACCAGGGCGGCGGCAAGGCGGTGATCCTGCTGCCTCCCGAACCCTTTGATCGTCAGGCGCTGTTCGAGGCCTTTGGCCGCTTTGTCGAAGAGCTGGGCGGGCGCTACATCACCGCCATGGACAGCGGCACCAGCATTCAGGACATGGACTGGATCGCCGGCCAGACCGAGCATGTCACCTGCACATCCCGTCAGGGTAACCCCGGCCCCTATACTGCGCTCGGGGTCTTCAGCGGTATTCAGGCCGGTCTCAAGCACCTGGGCATCGATCAGCTGGCCGGACGTCATGTCGCCATTCAGGGGCTGGGCAATGTGGGCGAGGCGCTGGCCGATCTTCTGGCCGACGCAGGCGCACACCTGACCGTCACCGATCACAACGCGGACAAGATCGCCCAGCTGCAGCAGCGCCACCGCAATATCGAGGTTGTCGCCCCCGAAGCCCTGCTGTCGGTGCAGTGCGACGTGCTCGCACCCTGTGCGCTCGGCGGCATACTGAACAACGACAGCCTCGAGCATCTGCACTGTCGCCTGATCGCGGGCTCGGCCAACAATCAGCTGGCCTCGGCCGAGACCGGCCGTCAGCTGCACCTCAAAGGGGTGCTCTATCTACCCGACTTTCTGCTCAATGCCGGCGGTCTGATCAGCGTTGCCCTGCAACACCGCAAGGCCAGCAACGCCGAGATCGAACAGCGTATTCGTGCCATCGGCACCCAGGTTGAAGCCCTGCTGGAACAGGCACAGGCACGCCGGCAGCCCCCCAGCGACCTGGCCGATCTGATGGCCGAAGAGATCCTGTACGGACCGGACGTGATCGACTGAATCGCCAAGGAGGCCCCATGCTGCACTACAGCCCCCCTGATATCGAGCAGGTGCGTTATCTCGATCCTTCCGGCACCCCGCTGCAGCCTCTGCCCGACTGGTGTCAGACGCCCGATCGGCTGCTGCATTATTACCGGGTGATGCAGCTGTGCCGCGCGGCCGATCTGAAAGCGGTCGCCCTGCAGCACACCGGCCAGATCGGTACCTATCCCTCGACGCTCGGTCAGGAGGCGATCGCCACCGTCTACGGCGCCCTGCTGCAACCTGACGATGTGATGGCGCCCTACTACCGCGATCACGCCGCCAAATACCAGCGCGGTACGCCCTGGCATGCGATCTATCAGCTCTGGGGAGGCGATGAACAGGGATTCAACGCGCCCGGCGCGGCCAACGACCTGCCCGACTGCGTACCGATCGCCACCCAGTGCGGCCATGCCGTGGGCGTGGCCACCGCGTTCAAGATTCGCGGCGAAAAGCGCGTCGCTCTCTGCTCGATTGGCGACGGCGGCACCAGCAAGGGCGACTTCATGGAAGCCCTGAACACCGCCGGAGCCTGGCAACTGCCGCTGCTGTTTGTGATCAACAACAACCAGTGGGCCATTTCGGTGCCGCGTAGCCTGCAGTGTCACGCCGAGACACTGGCACAAAAGGCACTGGCTGCAGGTATCCCGGCGCTGCAGGTCGATGGCAATGACGTCATCGCCCTGCATCAGGTGCTGACCGAGGCGCTTGAGCATGCCCGCGCCGGCAAGGGGCCAACGCTGATCGAAGCGCTGACCTACCGCCTGTGCGACCACACCACGGCCGATGATGCCAGCCGCTATCGCCCCGCCGCCGAACTGGAGGCGGCCCAGCGCCGCGAACCGCTGCACCGCCTGCGCCAGCTTCTGCAGCAGCAGGGCTGGTGGGATCAGGCCCGCGAGGACGCACTGCAGGCCGAAATCAAGACCGCAGTCGAGACCGAGGTCAGCCGCTATCTAGCCCTGCCGGCCCCCGACCCGGCGGACTGTTTTGACCACCAGTACGCCATGCTGCCGGACACCCTGGCACAGCAGAAAAAAAACGCTCTGGAACGCTGGTCACAGAGGGGACCGCGCCATGAATAAACCCGCGATGACCCTGATCGAAGCGATCAACCGGGCACTGGATCGCGCGCTGAGCGAAGATCCGAACGTGGTCCTGCTGGGTGAAGATATCGGCACCAACGGCGGCGTCTTTCGCGCCACCGACGGACTCAAGCAGAAACACGGACTCAAGCGCGTGCTCGATACGCCACTGGCCGAAGCCACCATCGCCGGCTGCGCCGTAGGCATGGCCACCCAGGGCCTCAGACCGGTAGCCGAAATCCAGTTCATGGGCTTTATCTTTCCGGCCCTGGAACAGCTGATCTGCCATGCCGCGCGGATGCGCAACCGTACCCGCGGACGCCTGAGCTGCCCGCTGGTGGTACGCGCCCCGTTCGGCGGCGGCATCCATGCACCGGAGCACCACTCCGAAAGCACCGAAGCCCTGCTGGCGCATATTCCCGGTCTGACCGTGGTCATCCCGTCCTCGCCGCAGCGCGCCTATGGCCTGCTCCTGGGTGCGATTCGTCATCCCGACCCGGTCATCTTTCTCGAACCCAAGCGGATCTACCGCGCCAGCAAACAGTATGTCGAAGACAACGGCGAAGCCCTGCCCCTCGGCCGCTGCTTTACCCTGCGCGAGGGCAGTGATCTGACTCTGGTCACCTGGGGCGCCCTGGTCCGCGAATGCCAGCAGGCGGCAACGCAGCTGGCGCGCGAGGGGATCGAGGTCGAGCTGATCGATGTCGTCACCCTCGCTCCGCTCGATCGCGCCACCCTGATCGCCTCGGTGCGCAAGACCGGCCGCCTGCTGGTGGTGCACGAGGCCTGCCGGAGCTTCGGCGGCGGCGCGGAAATTCTCGCCACGATCACCGAAGCCTGCTTCAGCGATCTGAAAGCCCCGCCCCGGCGTCTGACCGGTTACGACATCAGCATGCCCTATTTCCGTCAGGAGGGGCTGGCCCTGCTCGAACAACCCGATATTGAACAGGCCGTACGCGACCTCTTGGAGGCCTCATGAGCGAGTTCAAGCTGCCCGATCTGGGTGAAGGGATTCCGGATGCCGAAATTGTCGAATGGCAGGTACAGCCAGGCGATTGGGTCGAAGCGGATCAGATTCTGCTGTCGGTAGAAACAGCCAAGGCAATTGTCGAGATCCCTTCTCCACGCTCAGGTGTCATCGAGGCGCTGTGCGGCCAGCCCGGCGATTCGATACTGACCGGAGCGCCGCTGCTGCGCTTTGTCGATGAGAGCACGCCCGATACTGCGTCCAGCACCACGGTAGTCGGCCAGCTGCAGAGCGCGGGCGACGAGGTCGAGGAGGATACGTTCTATATCGGTGCCGCCCCCTCGACCCGCCCCTATCTGGAGACGCCGCCCACTCGCCCGCCCCTGACCAGCGCGCCGGTACGTCAACTGGCGGCCCAGCTCGGCGTCGATCTGCGCGGCCTCAAGCCTCTGCCGGGGCAGGAACAGATCACCCACGACCAGATTCGCGAAGCCGCCCGCGGGGGAGCCGGGCCGCACCTTCTTCAGGTCACCGGAGGCGAACCGCTCAAGGGCGTGCGCAAGCACATGGCGCGCACCATGGCGAGTTCGCACGCGCAGGTGGTTCCGGTCTCGATCTTCGATCAGGCCGATATCGAACACTGGCCGCAGAAGACCGACATCAGCGTGCGCGTGATCCGTGCCATTGCAGAGGCCTGCCAGGCGGAGCCGAATCTCAATGCCTGGTTCGACGGCGCCAGCCTGCGTCTGCAGCCGCACCCGCAGATTGATCTGGGCATCGCCGTGGATACGCCCCAGGGCCTCTTTGTACCGGTACTGCGCCAAATTTCCGAGCGGAGCGATCAGGAGCTGCGCGAAGGCATCGAAGCGATGCGTCGTGATGTCGCCGATCGCAGCATTCCGCCGGCAGAGCTGCAGGGGGCCACGCTGATCCTGAGTAATTTCGGCACCATGAGCGGACGTTTCGCTACTCCGATCGTCGTGCCGCCGATGGTGGCGATTATCGGTACCGGCAAGATCAGCCGGGAGCCGGTCGCGATTGGCGATCAGGTGCGGGTGCACCGCCGGCTGCCGCTGTCACTGACCTTCGACCACCGCGCCGTAACCGGCGGCGAAGCGGCCCGCTTTCTGGCCCGGATGGTCGCGGCTCTGGAGGCGGAATAATCTCAGCAGGCTGGCTGAGCTGGACTAAGCTAGGGGTAGGGCGGAGAGATTTAAACTTATCGCAATTAAAAACATACAGGTTATAGGGGCTTTTTATATTAAAAGCCGCATAAGCAACGGGTTGCACATCCCATCGTGCTCAGGATTCACAGGCCACCGGAGCGTATCGAACCCTGACACACCAGGCCCATCCCGACCTACTCTTCGCCCCCGGCAGCCGTATCACGCGGCTGCCCCGGACAGCGTTCCGAGGCTCATCCTCGGCGCACATCAATAAAAATAACGCAGTAACAGGCTTTGAACGTACAACCGCGGGCCGGTTGCCATGGCACCGAACCGCCCGGGCCAGAAGGCAGGAGAAGCAGTTATGGACATCTTCAATTCAATTCAGCAGCGCTACTTGGCAACGCGTCAGGAAGAGATGAGCCTGCAGGAGTACCTGCAGCTGTGCAAGGATGACCCGAGCACCTACGCCAATGCGGCGGAGCGTCTGCTGCAGGCGATCGGCGAGCCCGAAATGATCGATACCGCTCGTGACCCGCGGCTGTCCCGGATCTTCTCCAACAAGCTGATCAAACGCTATCCGGCCTTCTCCGAGTTCTACGGCATGGAAGATGCGATCGAGCAGATCGTCTCCTACTTCCGCCACTCCGCCCAGGGGCTGGAAGAGAAGAAACAGATCCTCTACCTGCTTGGCCCGGTCGGTGGTGGTAAGTCCTCTCTGGCGGAAAAACTGAAAAGCCTGATGGAAAAAATACCTTTCTACGCCATCAAGGGTTCTCCGGTCTTCGAGTCTCCGCTGGGCCTGTTCTCCCCCGAGGAGGACGCCGAGATTCTGGAGCAGGAATACGGCATTCCGCGCCGTTATCTACGCGGGGTGATGTCGCCCTGGGCGGTGAAGCGTCTCGGCGAATACGGTGGTGATATCTCCCAGTTCCGCGTGGTGCGTCTGACGCCGAGCATTCTCAATCAGATCGCGATTGCCAAGACCGAACCAGGCGATGAAAACAACCAGGATATCTCCAGCCTGGTGGGTAAGGTTGATATCCGTCAGCTTGAGGAGTTCAGTCAGGACGACCCGGATGCCTACAGTTTCTCCGGAGCGCTGTGTCGCGCCAATCAGGGGATCATGGAATTCGTCGAGATGTTCAAGGCGCCGATCAAGGTGCTGCACCCGCTGCTGACGGCCACCCAGGAAGGTAACTACAACAGCACCGAAGGGATGGGCTCGATTCCCTACGACGGCATCATTCTCGCCCACTCCAACGAATCGGAGTGGCAGACCTTCAAGAACAACAAGACCAACGAAGCCTTTATCGACCGGGTCTACATCGTCAAGGTGCCGTACTGCCTGCGTGTACGCGAAGAGGTGAAGATCTACCAGAAACTGCTGGAAAACAGTTCTCTGCGCGAGGCCCCCTGCGCGCCCGATACGCTGCGCATGCTGGGCCAGTTCAGCACCCTGTCGCGGATCAAGGAGCCGGAAAACTCCAATATCTACTCGAAAATGCGCGTCTACGACGGTGACAACCTGAAGGACACCGATCCGAACGCGAAGAGTCTGCAGGAATACAAGGATGCCGCGGGCGTCAATGAAGGGATGGAAGGGCTGTCGACCCGTTTCGCCTTCAAGATCCTCTCCAAGGTGTTCAACTTCGACCCGACCGAAGTGGCGGCCAACCCGGTCCACCTGCTGTATGTACTCGAGCAGCAGATCGAGCAGCAGCAGTTCCCGCAGGAGACCCACGATCGCTATCTGGGCTTTATCAAGGAGTTCCTGGCGCCGAAATACATCGATTTCCTCGGCAAGGAGATCCAGACCGCCTACCTTGAGTCCTACTCCGAATACGGGCAGAACATCTTTGATCGCTATGTCACCTACGCCGATTTCTGGATTCAGGACCAGGAATACCGCGATCCGGAAACCGGCGATATCCTCGACCGCCAGGCGATCAACGAAGAACTCGAGAAGATCGAAAAACCGGCGAACATCGCCAATCCGAAGGACTTCCGTAACGAAATCGTGAATTTTGTACTCCGTGCTCGCGCCAACAACGAGGGCCGCAATCCCGACTGGCACAGCTACGAGAAGATGCGTTCGGTGATCGAGAAGAAGATGTTCTCCAACACCGAGGATCTGCTGCCGGTGATCAGCTTCAACGCCAAGGCGTCGAGCAAGGATCAGCACAAGCACAACGAATTCGTCAAACGGATGATGGAGCGCGGTTACACGGAGAAACAGGTCCGACTACTGTGCGAATGGTACATCCGCGTGCGCAAGTCGCAGTAACCCGAGCCTAGAGGTGCGCTATGTCCTTGATTATCGATCGGCGCCTGAACGGGAAGAACAAGAGCACGGTCAACCGGCAACGCTTCTTGCGTCGTTACCGCAAGCACATCAAGAAGGCGGTGGGCGAGGCGATCAACAAGCGTTCGATCACCGATACCGAGAGCGGCAGCGAAATCAGCATTCCGCGCAAGGATCTGTCCGAGCCGATCTTTCACCACGGTCAGGGGGGCGTGACGCACCACGTGCACCCGGGCAACAAGGAGTTTGTTGCCGGTGACCAGATCCGACGCCCCCAGGGGGGCGCCGGGGGTGGCGGCGGTGCGGGCAGTGCCAGTGACTCCGGCGAGGGGATGGACGAGTTCAGCTTCCAGATCAACCACGATGAGTTTCTCGAGTATCTGTTCGACGATCTCGAGCTGCCCAACATGATGGAGAAGGAGCTCAAGGACGCCAACGCGTTCAAGCTCAAGCAGGCCGGCTTTACCAATGAAGGCACGCCGGAAAAGCTCAATATCATCCGTTCACTGCGCAGTGCCCATGCCCGACGTATTGCCCTCTCGGGCAAGGAACGCAAGGAGATCCGCGAACTCAAACGCGAGCTGCGGGAGATGGAGGTCAACCCGGACCGCTTCGATGAAACGCGGGCCGAGGAGATTCGCGCCCGTATCCGCGAACTGAACGAACAGCTGCGACGGCTGCCGTTTATCGACACCTTCGATCTCAAGTACAACAACATGATCAAGGTACCGCAGCCAAGCTCGAAGGCGGTGATGTTCTGCCTGATGGATGTCTCGGGTTCCATGACCCAGGAGATCAAGGATATGGCCAAGCGCTTCTTCCTGCTCCTGTACCTGTTCCTGCAGCGCAATTACCGTCAGATCGAGGTGGTGTTTATTCGCCACCATACCTCGGCCAAGGAAGTGGACGAGGACGACTTTTTCTATTCGCGCGAAACCGGCGGCACCATCGTTTCCAGTGCCCTGCAACTGGCACTGGAAACCATCAACAAGCGCTACTCACCGGCCGACTGGAACATCTATGTCGCCCAGGCATCCGACGGGGATAACTGGGAAGGGGATTCGAGCATCTGCAGCAAACTGCTGACCGACGCCCTGCTCAAGCTGGTGCAGTACTTCTCCTATGTGGAGATCACCGATCGCCAGCACCAGAACCTGTGGATCGAGTACGAATCGGTGCAAAAGACCCACGCAGACCGCTTTGCCATGGAGCAGATTCGTACCCCTCAGGATATCTACCCGGTATTTCGCAAGCTGTTTGGAAGGAAGGAAGCATGAACGCGACCCGGAAGAAGAAACGCGCGCCCCTGTTTACCGGTTCGGAATGGAATTTCGAACTGGTCGAAGCGGTCGATCGCGAGATCAGTCGGATCGCCACCGAATTCGGTCTCGATACCTATCCCAACCAGATCGAGGTGATCAGCTCCGAGCAGATGATGGATGCCTACGCCTCGATCGGGATGCCACTGATGTACAACCACTGGTCCTTCGGCAAGCACTTCCTGCAGACCCTGCAGGGGTACCGCCGCGGGCATATGGGGCTGGCGTACGAGATCGTGATCAACTCCAACCCCTGTATTGCCTACCTGATGGAAGAGAACACCATGACCATGCAGACGCTGGTCCTGGCCCATGCCTGTTACGGGCATAACAGCTTCTTCAAGGGCAACTACCTGTTTCGCACCTGGACCGATGCCAGCGGCATCATCGATTACCTGCTGTTTGCCAAGAACTACCTTGCCGACTGCGAAGAGAAATACGGTGTCGATGCCGTCGAGGATGTCGTCGATGCAGCCCATGCGCTGATGAACTACGGCGTCAACCGCTACCAGCGGCCCAAGCCGATATCGGCGGAGCAGGAGCGGATGCGCCAGCGCGAACGCGCCGAATATATCCAGCGTACCCTGAACGAGATCTGGTCGACCATCCCCAAGGAACCGGAAAAGGAACAGGCCGCTAAGACGCGCTTCCCCAAGGAGCCCGAGGAAAACCTGCTCTATTTCATCGAGAAGCACGCCCCGCTGCTGGAAACCTGGCAGCGCGAGGTGATCCGTATCGTGCGCAAGATCGCCCAGTATTTTTATCCCCAGCGCCAGACCCAGGTGATGAACGAAGGCTGGGCCACGTTCTGGCACTACACCATCATGCACCAGCTCTTTGATGAGGGACTGGTCACCGAAGGCAGCATGCTGGAATTTCTCCACAGCCACTCCAATGTGGTGTTCCAGCCGGACTTCGATGATCGCCGCTACTCCGGCATCAACCCCTATACCCTGGGCTTCAGCATGTTCCGCGATCTGCGCCGGATCTGCGAAGCACCCACCGACGAAGACCGCGAATGGTTTCCGGATATTGCCGGCAGCAACTGGAAAGAAACTCTGCAGTTTGCGATGAAAAACTTTAAAGACGAGAGCTTTATCCTCCAGTTCCTGTCTCCGAAGGTAATGCGCGACCTGCACCTGTTTGCGCTCAAGGACGATGCCAACAGCAAGTTTATCGATGTCGAAGCGATCCACGACACCAGCGGCTACCGCACCGTCCGCGAACGTCTGGCCGCGCAGTACAACATCGGCATCCGCGAGCCCAATATCCAGGTCTGGAACGTCAATGTGCGCGGTGATCGCTCGCTGACCCTGCGGCACGATCAGCATATGGGCCGTCCTCTGGGCGACAGTACCGAGGAAGTGCTTAAACACGTCCATCGCCTCTGGGGCTTCGATGTTCATCTGGAGTCCTGGCAGGACGACAAGAAGGTGTTTGTCGAGCATTGTCCCCGGCGGCCCAATGAGGGCAGCGATCAGGAGGAGGAACAGGGGTTAATTCAAATTCCCTGATGCCAGCCTGACATCCCCCATCACTCTGAGTAGACTGCGGCCATAACGCTATAAAACAATCCACAGGGGGGAGCCATGCAGTTGGCACCGGTATTTCGCGATATAGTTCTGGTCGGTGGCGGTCATGCCCATGCTCTGGTGATCCGGATGTGGGCGATGAACCCGCTGCCGGGCGCACGCCTGACGCTGATCTCGCCCCAGGCCTGGACCCCCTATTCGGGCATGCTGCCGGGCCTTCTGGCCGGACACTACCGCTTTGAAGAGACCCATATCGACCTCGGGCGTCTCTGTGCCTGGGCCGGCGTACGCTTTATCCAGGCCGAAGTCACCGCCCTCGATCCGGCCCGCCAGACACTCAGCCTGAGTGATGGCCGCCCCCCGATCGGTTATGACGCCCTGTCACTGGATATCGGCTCGACCCCGGATACCAGTATTCCCGGCGCCGCCGACCACGCCGTTCCGGTCAAGCCGGTCAGCCGTTTTCACAGCAACTGGCAGCGGCTTGAACAGGCGCTCGACGAGCACGGCACCCACGGCGTACAACAGATGGTACTGGTCGGCGGCGGTGCAGGCTCGGTCGAACTGGTGCTGGCGATGGCACATCGCCTGCGGGCTCGACGCGACCGCCTCGAATTCCATCTCTGTACCCGGGCACCCGAACCGCTGCAGGGCTATCCGGCACGTCTGGTAGATCAATGCCGCCGTGCGCTTGGGGCCGAGCAGATCGAACTGCACACCCACTTCGCCGTACAGCAGGTCGAAGCCACCCATCTGATCAGTGAACGCGGTGAAACCCTGCCCTTTGATCATCTGATCTGGTGCACCCATGCCCGCGGCGCGGACTGGGTCGCCGCCAGCGGTCTGGACTGCGATCAGCAGGGGTTCGTAAAAGTCGGCCCGACCCTGCAGTCGCTCAACTACCCCAATATCTTCGCGGCCGGCGATATTGCCGCCATGGTGGCCAGCCCGCGTCCCAAGGCAGGCGTATATGCCGTCCGACAGGGCAAGTACCTGTTCGAAAATCTGCGTCGCTTCCTGCTGGAACAACCACTGAAACCCTACCGCCCGCAGGATGGATTTCTCAGCCTGATCGCACTGGGCGGCAAGACCGCACTGGGCAGCAAGAACGGCTTCAGCTTTCAGGGGGACTGGGTCTGGCGCTGGAAGGATCATATCGATCGCAAGTTTATGGCTCGCTTCCAGGAACTGCCGACGCTGACGATGAGCCGGGAAAGCGCTCCGCGACCGGCGCTGATCCCCGGTGAAGACCGCCAGGATCTGCATCAGCCCGCGATTCGCTGTGCCGGCTGCGGCGCCAAGGTCGGCGCACTGCTGCTGGCCGAGGTGCTCGAAGAGATCAGCGGCAAACCCTTCAGTGCCGAGGATGCCGCGGAGATCCAGCTGCCCGACAGCCGCATTTTCCAGAGCACCGACTTTCTCAAGACGCCCGTCGACGATCCCTACCTGTTCGGACGCATCGCCACCGTACACGCCCTGAGCGACCTGTTTGCGCGTGGCGCTACGCCCCACAGCGTGCAGATGACACTGGTACTGCCCTATGCCGGGCGCCGCGTGCAGAAACGCGAACTGCGCCAGTTGCTGACCGCAGTGCAGGAAACCCTGGCGGAGCACGACTGCCTGCTGACCGGAGGACACAGCGCCGAAGGGGCCGAACTGGCGCTGGGATTCAGCGTGATCGGCACGGCCGGTGCGCATTTAAAAGGCAAGACCGGTCTTGAGATCGGCCAGAAACTGCTGCTGAGCAAACCCCTCGGCACCGGCGTGCTGCTGGCGGCGCTGATGCGCGGGCTAACCCAGGGCGCGGAAGTGCAGCGTTGCCTGCAGTGGATGGCCACCAGCAATGCCACCGCCGCACAACGCCTGAGCCAGGATGCCAGTCACGCCTGTACCGATATCACCGGCTTCGGCTTCCTCGGCCACCTGTATGAAATGCTCGGTGATGATCAGCGCTCCGTGCACCTCGATCTCGACCGCATACCGCTGCTCGACGGTGCACTGCGGGCCAGTCAGGCCGGCGTACGCAGCTCGCTCTATCCGCACAACCTTGATCTGGTGCTGGCGCGTATGCAGCTTGATCAGACACTGATGAACCACCCTGTGTTCGAGCTGTTACTCGACCCACAGACCTCCGGTGGCCTGCTGGCCGGGGTTGAACCGAAAACAGCCGACCGGCTGGTGCAGCAGTATCCCGATGCGTTCTGGTGTATCGGCGAGGTCTGTCCCGCCGGAGCAGG